>NZ_JALIDZ010000004.1:300000-558867 GCF_025397915.1 Microbaculum marinisediminis | reverse complement strand
CTTCAGGGGAATAGCGCTTTCTCGGCATTCTCAGCTCCAGTTTTGGAGCCGAACTCTAACTTAGACCAATGGCCACTTTCCGGGGAGCAGACCAGTCCGCGAGCATGTCTCAGCCGCCGCCAAAGAGTGCGGCGTCACAGGCTTTTCCGAGCGTTTCCTGATCTCCGAATGGACCAATGTCATCGATGCGTGGGGCATCGCCTCCTGCGAGGAATACGTCACCATCGCTCGAATGGGCAGGAAGAGCAGACTCGGACCGAAGCAGCGTGGACGCCTTTGGCCGCTCTTTGAGCGGGTTCGAACAGACCTCACCGCCGCCCATTACCTCACATGGGCAGACGTGTTCACCCAGCTCGCTGCGCGCCTGACGGAGAAGGACAGTAAACCGTTCGATCACATCCTCCTCGACGAGGCCCAGGATTTAGGCCCCGCAGAGTTGCGCTTTTTCGCTGCCATAAGCAGCACAGAAGAGAATGCGCTCTTCTTTGCCGGCGATCTAGGGCAGCGGATTTTCCAGCATCCCTATAGTTGGAAATCGTTGGGCGTAGACGTTCGGGGTCGATCCTTTACGCTCAAGGTCTGCTACAGAACCTCACAGCAGATACGGCGATCTGCCGACAGCCTCTTGCCAGTCCTCCTGCGGGACGTTGATGGTCTCGAAGACGAACGGGCGGGTACGATTTCCGTTTTCGAGGGGCCTCAGCCGATCGTCAGGGTTCTCCCTGACACGCAAGCCGAAACGGAAGCCGTGAGCGGCTTTGTGAAAGAAGCGCTGGAAGATGGAATCAAACCAAGCGAAATCGGCATCTTCGTCCGGCTGCCCGAACTTGTGCCTCGTGCAAGTGCGGCAATCGCCTCGCTGACAGATGGCGCGCTGATAACGGTGGCCAATATGCATCTTGCCAAGGGGCTCGAGTTCCGCGCTGTCGTCGTGATGGCCTGTGACGAAGGCGTGCTGCCCTGGGATAGCCGTGTTGCCGACGCTGCAGACGAAGCAGAGCTGGACGACATCTACGAGACGGAGCGACGGCTGCTCTACGTCGCTTGTACGCGTGCACGCGAACGCCTGCTGATCACCGGGACGGCTCCAGCCTCTGAATATCTAGCTGACCTCAGTCAAGGCAGTATGTGTCCAACTTTCGCGTCCTGACGAGGAGCTGCTGCGGCGGAGTGGTTTCAGCCTAATGTCCGAAATTAAGCGCGAAGCTCCCGAACGTTTGAGCTTCAGCGAATGTCCGCTACTCGCCCACTTTGGACGCCTAACTCTACTCCAACCAAAAAGCAGAGGCTGAAGTGGATAGCCACTGACAAGCGCCAGGGTTTCGAACTTGCGAATCCACTGCGCCGGCAAAAGCGCTGTAAACTCAGGGGCCATCCAGAAGCGTACTTCTCAAGCGAAGTCATCAGGTTTAGAGAAAACAAGCCGATTGGAGAAAGCCGCCTGCGTTTTAAGCCTGCCGAAGGTCAACAGATGCGCATCGAAAGACACGGCCCGCCCGGCTTATTTGCCTCCGCCTAGACGGCACAGAGTATATTCGGACCTGGGGTACTGGCGGAGAGGGAGTCCGCCAATCTAGCATCCAGGACCGGCTGATCAAGCTCTATAATACGCGGAAATATAGAGAATTTTCCAAACCCTCTATCCAGTACCGTCCATTGAAATCCAGCGGCATCCCACATAAATTGTGGGCTTGAATGAGGGATGCCGAATATGAAGCCGAAAGGCCGCCACCCCGAAAAGGCGCTCAATCCCGCCCGGATCAGAGCGACAACGCAGCCCGGCCGGTATGCAGACGGCAACGGGTTGTATCTGGTCGTTGCCCCGTCCGGCGCGAAGCGGTGGGTGCTCCGCACAGTCGTGCATGGCAGGCGACGGGATATCGGTTTGGGCGGGCTACAGCTTGTGTCCCTCTCTGAGGCCCGCGAACAGGCGGTGCAGCTCCGCAAGCTGGCACGGGATGGCGGCGACCCGCTCGCGGAGAAGCGCAAAGTGCGGACCGTCGTGCCTACCTTCGCCGAAGCCGCCGTGATTGTGCATGCGGACCACAAGAGCGCGTGGAGGAATTCAAAGCACGCCGATCAATGGATCAATACGCTCCGCGACTATGCCTTTCCCTATATCGGCGACCGTCGGGTGGATCACATCGACACGCCCGAAGTACTGCGTGTCCTTTCACCGATATGGCTGACGAAACCTGAAACAGCTCGACGTGTGCGCCAGCGCATTGGGACGGTTCTGGATTGGGCGAAGGCGGCCGGTTTCCGGTCCGAGGGCAACCCTGTGGAAGGCGTCTCCAAGGGCTTGCCGCGCCAACCGGACCGGAAGTCTCACCATGCGGCGATGCCCTATGCCGACGTGCCGGAATTCGTCAGCAGGTTGAGAGAGGGCGGGACATCCGAAATCAATCGGCTCGCCTTCGAGTTTCTCATTCTCACGGCGGCGCGCACCAGTGAGGTCCTAAAAGCCGAGTGGACAGAGTTTGATATTGAAGGCGCGCTCTGGACGGTTCCAGCCGCTCGCATGAAGGCCAAGCGCGAGCACCGCGTACCGCTGTCAGCGCGGGCGGTAACGGTCCTGAAGCGGGCGCAGGAACTATCCGGCGACAGTCGCTTCGTCTTCGCGGGCCGTTCATCCGACAAGCCGCTTTCCAACATGGCCTTCCTAATGGTGCTGAGGCGGATGAACCTTCCGGTTACCGCGCACGGCTTCCGCTCCGCATTCAGTGATTGGTCGGCGGAGCGAACCAACTTCCCGCGTGAAGTCTGCGAAATGGCGCTCGCGCATACCGTGAAAAACAAGGCCGAAGCCGCCTACCGTCGCGGCGACCTGTTGGAAAAGCGGCGAGAGCTAATGGCGACCTGGGAAGCTTTTTTAAGTTCGGAGACGTCCAATATAGTTCCACTGCGAATCGGGTGAGCTGCTATTCTCATCGCTCATGATAAAGGTTCCCCCACCCGACCCCATCGCATATCTCGTCTTTCACAAGTATCCGGTTCGCAACTCGGAAACACTGAGGCGCCCACGCGACTACGATCAATCCGAAGTCTACGATCAGTCGGATGAAAAGCGGCGGGCATATGCTGACGAGCTACGAACAAAGTCAAAGAACGAGATAAAGGCTCTCTACGACGCCGCGAAGGCGGAATCCCTGAAGGCAACATTGAAGCGGGCCGAAAAGGAAGAAGGCGAGAGGTACTTCAACTCACCACCTGCGAAAGCTGCCCGTAGCACCTATGACTATTGGGCCAAGGCCGCCTATTGGAGCGAGGAAGAGGCGACTGCCCTGCTTCTGGAGCGCAATCCCGCCACGGTCAAATGGGCAAACGTTCAGCCGTACGAGCGAATTTCCCCGTTCGCTAGAAAATACAGCAGCCTTCGTGAATTGATCCGACGAGCGGTCGTCGCAAAACAGCTCGGAAAAGCAAATATTCCCGGCATGCTGATCGCGTGGGCCAAGCGAAACCGGATCGATGTGCCGAGAGAGCTGGAGGCGGCGATTGAGGAATTGGGGCTACAGGTTTCCGACTGGAAGTCCCATTACGACTGGGCCAAGAAAGCCCTGGACGATTGCACGAAGAAGCTGAACGAAACCGTCGAATGGGCTTCGGCGCATGCCGAAAAGGCAAACGCGCTGGTGGACCAGCGCGCACAACTGTCTGATCAGCAAGTGGCGGAAGCAGAGCGCCGAACCGAGCAGGCGATGGAATATGCTCGCGAAGCCATCGCGGCGAGAGATCAGGTGCTTGCTGAGCTGGAGGCTGCCAGGAACACCAGCCTCGGAACCCGAGAGCGCGAAAGCCTCCTGAAGCTAATTGTCGGAATGGCGGTTGCAGGCTATCGCTACAATCCCTCGGCGACTCGAAACGAGGCCACCTCAGAGATTGCCGGCGACCTGGAGCGGAACGGCGTGCCGCTCGATCCTGACACGATCCGTAAGTATCTGAGGGAAGCTGCGCAGCTACTCCCGCCCGAAACCGAATAGCCGATTCCGTAGCCGAATTCGGCTAGGCCGAAACCGAATTCGGCCAACGAGTGAAACGAACCCCGTAGGACGTGACCGTCATCAACAAGATGGACTCGTCCCATGTCGCATTTCTCCGAACTTCCCGACACCGGCTTCGTCCGGCTGACTTCCATCCTCGCCCCGCGCGGCCCGATCCCGGTCTCGAAGTCGACCTGGTGGGCCGGCATCAAGGACGGCCGCTATCCGCAACCGGTGAAGCTTGGCCCTCGCATTACCGCATGGCGGGTCGAGGACATTCGCGCACTGATCGAGCGCGGCGTTGCCTGACGATGGGCCGCCACCGCGCTGGACTTCGAGGGATACGAATCCACCGGAGTTACGATATCGCCGAAGCCGCCCGCGCAATGGGTGTCAGTCGCGGCACGGTACGTAGATGGATCAAAGCCGGGCTGCCCGTGCTTCGGGACCAGAGACCCTACCTGATCCTCGGCAGCGATATCGTCGACTTTCACACCAGCAGGTCCGGGCCTAAGCAGAAGTGCGCGCCGCACGAATGCTATTGCGTCAAGTGCCGTGCACCGAGATCGCCGGCCGCCGGCATGGCCGAATATATCCCCTTGTCAGCCTCCAGCGGGAACCTGCGCGGGATCTGCCCCGAGTGCGGCACTCTCATGCATCGCCGGGTGGCGGTGGCTGCTTTGGCCGCTCTCCGCCGCAAACTCGACCTGTCAATTGCGCAAGGGACGGAACCCATAGGCGATATGCCAATCCCCTGCCCAATTGATCACATCGACAACCGAGCAAACGACCATGCGAAAGCACCACCCTCGCAATGAGCGGATCAAACGCCGTTACTTCGCCTATCTGGAAGAAGCAAAGCGGATGAAACCGTCGAGCGTCGACCAGGTCGCGGCTGCCATTGCAGTCTTCGAGGCGTCGACCGGCTGGCGCGATTTTCGGAATTTCCACATCGAACAGGCGCGGAAGTTCAAGCGCGACCTGGCACAGCAGATGAACCCGGCCACCGGAAAGCCGCTTGCCAAGGCGACTGTTTATTCGCGGCTCATGGCGCTGAGAGCCTTCTTCCTGTGGCTCGCCGGACAGCCGGGATATCGGTCTTGTCTCGCCTACGCCGATGCCGACTACTTCAACCCCTCCGCCAATGACAGCCGGGTCGCCACCGCGACGCGGCAACGGCCGGTACCGACCGTCGAGCAAGTCAAGCTTGTGCTCGACACCATGTCGTCCGCTACCGAGATCCAGCACCGCGACCGCGCGCTGATCGCGTTCACGCTTCTGACTGGCGCACGCGACGACGCCATTGCATCTCTGTCGCTCAAACACGTCGACCTTGAAAGGCGGAGCGTGTTTCAGGATGCACGTGAGGTTCGTACGAAGAACGCCAAGACATTCACGTCCTGGTTCTTCCCTGTCGGCGAGGATGTAGAAGCCGTCGTCTCAGACTGGATTGCGTGGCTTCGACGGGAGAAGCACTTCGGCGAAGACGATCCACTATTCCCTGCGACGAAGATCGGCCTCAACGCCGACGGGCACTTTGCCTCCGTCGGGCTGGACCGGAAGCACTGGAAGAACGCACATGCGATCCGCCGCATCTTCAAATCAGCCTTCGAGAGCGCGGGCCTCGATTACTTCCACCCACACAGCTTCAGGAAAACCCTGGCACGGTTAGGCGAGCAGATTTGCCCCACGGCGGAGGCCTTCAAGGCCTGGAGTCAGAACCTGGGCCACGAGAGCGTCATGACGACGTTCCGCAGCTATGGCGAGGTGCAGCCGGAACGGCAGGCGGAAATCATCCGCTCCCTCGCCACCCGACCTCCTGACGGCCAGTCAACGTCGCCGGGTTCACAGCTCGTTCCTGTGGAAGCCGACAAGCTGAATCGCCTTTTCGCGAAACTGGGGATCGATTAGCGGTCGAGAGCGGTTGCCACGGCCACCGACTTCCGATTCCATGCAGCCATTACGAAGCAGCGGAACCGGGTGGGGCGAAACGTGACCGAGCTGACATTCAAGGGCAAGGAATTCGTCTACAATCATCATCTGGCCGTGCCGTTCCGGCCGCTCGAAATGCACCCCGAGAAGGGAATCGGCAAGCCGTCGCTCGACGGCAATCTCGTCATCCACGGCGACAATTTGGATGCCTTGAAAGCCCTCCTGCCCTTCTATGCCGGCAAGGTGGACTGCGTCTTTATCGACCCGCCCTACAACACCGGAAACGAGGGCTGGAGCTACAACGACAACGTCAACGCACCGATGATCAGGGAATGGCTTGAGGCCAATCCCATTGGAATCGAAGACGGCCTTCGGCATGACAAGTGGTGCGCCATGATGTGGCCGCGTCTGCGACTTTTGCATGAATTATTGACAGACACCGGCAGCTTCTGGGCTACAATCGACCAGATAGAAGCCCATAGATTCAAGCAGATTCTCGATGAGATATTTGGTGGTGAAAACTTTATTGGAGTTATTTCTTGGGAGAAAACATACACGCCAAAAAGTAACAGCCGTGTAATTAGTGCGGATACGGATTTTATTATATGCTATGCTAAACAGAAGGCGCACTTCGAGGCCGATGGTTGGAATCTAGTGCCAAAAGATGAGGAGCAGCTTAGCCGTTACTCGAATTCAGATGGTGATCCGAGAGGCCCTTGGAGGACCTTTCCTCTAGACGTCCGAACGGAGGATGCGGAGAAACGCGAGAAATACCGATACGAAGTAGTGTTGCCGTCTGGACGGAAAGTAAAGCCAGCCGCGGGGCGACATTGGTCGCTACCTCAAGAGGTTTTTAAGGCAGAACGAGAAGCTGGACGTATATACTTCGGTAAAAATGGCGACGCTCTTCCGACCGTAAAAGCATATCTTGCCGACGGTCGAGACAAAGTAATTGCTCGGACATGGTGGCCTTATCGCTTGGTAGGAGGCAACCAGGACGCAAAGAAGCAGATACTCCAGATACTAGGGGATGACTGCGATTTCATAACGCCAAAGCCAACCGAACTAATACGTAGGGTAATCGATATTGCTACACATCCACAGTCGATAGTCCTCGACTCCTTTTCTGGATCAGGGTCAACAGCCCATGCTGTCCTTGAAGCAAACAAAATAGACGGTGGCAATCGCCGGTTTATTTTGGTGGAAATGGAAGACTATGCTGACGAGGTAACGGCTGAGCGCGTGCGACGTGTTATCTCGGGTTATCCATTAAAGGGTACCCAGAAGACGGAGCTTCTGCGCGAGAGGCTGACATGGACGAAGCTTAGGAACGCCGAGAAACTCACTGATGCCGTCGAGGCCATCGAGAACCTGCACGGCCACGAATACGACCGCATCAAGAAGGAAGTGAAGGACGGCGAATTGGTCGTTACCGGCGAGAAGGCGGCGACTGGTCGGGCCGAAGGACTTGGCGGCACCTTCACCTATTGCACGCTGGGTGCTCCGGTCGAGTTGGACAAGATACTAAGTGGCAAGACGCTTCCGCCCTACGCTGCGCTCGGCGCGGCTCTCTTCCATATGGCCACCAATCGGCCGCTGGACCCGGCGATGATCGGCGAAACCGAATGGTATCTCGGTGAAGGCGGAAGCGAACATCTCTGGTTAATCTACCAGCCCGATCTGGACTGGTTGAAGTCGCCGGAGGCGGCACTTACGCTTTCCCGCGCCAAAAAATTCGCAGCCGCCAAACCCGGTGCTAGGCACCTTGTTTTCGCGCCGGCGCGTTTCGTCAGCCAGAAGATGCTTCAGGAACAGAATATCTCGGTAGAGTTCGTGCCGCTGCCGTTCGCGCTCTACCGGATCGAGCGGAGCTGATTTGATGCTCCGCCAGCTCGACTATCAGGACAGGGTGCTGAACGCGATCGAAGCTTATCTCGACCGTCTCAGCGAGGAGAAGACGCGCGCGGACAAGGTTGCCGTACTTGCGGAGGATGATCCTGACCTCGGTCTTGCAATCCCGGATTTTACGAGGAACGCCTGGGAAGGACTGAAGGCGGAAGGCAAGCTTCCGGATTCGCGCGCGGCGATCCCGTTCTCGCCACGCGAAGATGGCGTGGGTCGACCGGTTCCCAATGCGGTGCTGAAGGTGCCGACCGGCGGCGGCAAGACCTGGCTCGCGGTCAATGGCGTGTCCAAGGTCATGGGCCGCTATCTGGGCCGCAATGCGGGCTTCGTGCTTTGGATCGTCCCGAACGAAGCGATCTATACCCAGACCCTGAAGCACCTGAAGGATCGGCAGCACCCTTATCGGCAGGCGCTCGACAGAGCGGCGGCGGGCCGTGTCCAGATTATGGAGAAGGGCGACACGCTCGATGCGCGCGATGTCGCCGAAAAACTGTGCGTCATGCTCCTGATGCTCCAATCGGCCAATCGTGAGACCCAGGAGTCTCTGAAGATGTTTCAGGACCGGGGAGACGTACACGGCTTCTTCCCGCCGGAAGGCGAACAGCAGGCGCACAGGGCGGCAATCGAAGCGACGCCCAACCTCGCCGCCTATGACGACATCTTCCCGGTGGTGAAGGATTCGCTCGGCAACGCGCTTCGCGTGATCCGGCCGGTGGTAGTGCTGGACGAGGGCCACCGCGCCATTTCCGATCTAGCCTTCAAGACGCTCTATGGCTTCAACCCGGCTTTCGTGCTGGAGCTGACGGCGACCCCGCAGGACATCCAGCCGCGCGGCGGGAAGAACCCGCGCGAAGGGCGCTATGCGAACGTCCTCGTCGAGATAACGGGGCGCGAGCTGGACCTGGAAGGCATGATCAAGATGCCGCTCAATCTGGACCCGCGACAGGGAACGGATTGGAAGGCCACGCTCAACGCGGCCGTCGCGAAGCTGAACGAACTGGATGCCGAAGCGCGCCAGCTCCGCGCCGACAGCGGACGCTATATAAGGCCCATCATGCTGGTTCAGGTGGAGCGCACCGGCGGGGATCAGCGGGACGGCGCGTATATCCATGCGGAGGACGTGAGAGAATGGCTCCTCACCGCCGGATTCGACGAGGCGGAAATCGCCGTCAAGACGGCTGAAACCAACGACCTGAAGCAGCCTGAAAACCAGAACCTGCTTTCGCCTACGAACCGCGTTCGGGCAATCATCACGAAGCAAGCCCTTCAGGAAGGGTGGGACTGCCCCTTCGCCTACGTCTTGTGCGCTCTGGCCGCCAGCTCCAACCAAAAGGCCATGACGCAGCTTGTCGGACGTATTCTCCGCCAGCCTGAGGCCCTCAAGACCGGCATTCCGGCTTTGGACGAGTGCCACGTGATTACCCACCACGCGGCGACGGCGGATGTTGTGAACGCAATCAAGGACGGCCTGGAGCGTGACGGCCTCGGCGACCTGATTTTGGAGGTCACCACCGAAGACACGAGCGCGGCCGGCAAGGCGGCTCGCGCAATCGAACGTCGACCGGACTTCAGCTCCACCGAAATCTATCTTCCGAAGGTCATGCGGGCGGACGGCGAGGAAGTCCGCGAGCTGGATTACGACACCGATATCCTGTCGGAAATCGACTGGCGCGATTTCGATCCCAAGGGAATCGCCGACGCGATACCAGTGAATGCACAGGCGGCGGGAAGCCAGCTCCAACGGATTACGCTTTCCGATGATGGCGAAGAGGTCATTGCCACGGACGAGGTGGCTGCCAATGCGGAAGCGCTTGCGTTCGATCCGGCATACGCGGTGCGGATGATATCGGATCTGGTTCTCAACCCATTCGTCGGCCGGGAAATCGTCGGTCGCCTCATTGAACGTCTGAAAACGCGCGGATTCGACGAAATCAAGCTCGGTAAACTCGCAAGCCTGATCGTCGAAGAGTTACGGCGCGGACTCGACATAGAGCGGACAGCGCGCGCCGAGACGCAGTTCAAGGACGAGGTTGCGGCCGGCCGCGTCCAGTTCCGACTTCGGCTCGATGGGCGAAACTGGCGTATGCCGTTCAAGGTCGAAACGACCGAACCCGAAAACGGCCGGCAAATCGTCGGCAAAGACGGCGGCGCCTTAAAACGCAGCCTGTTCAGTCCGGTCTATGAAGCCGATCTGAACCGGGACGAGCAAGACGTGGCCGTCTATCTCGATTCCGAAGAGACCCTCAAATGGTGGCATCGCAATGTTGCCCGCACGCAATACGGGCTTCAGGGCTGGAAGCGGGCCAAGGTCTACCCGGATTTCATTTTCGCGGTGAAACGCGACGGCGGTGGCTCACGGATTACCGTGCTGGAAACGAAGGGCGATCAGCTCGACAATCTCGATACCGCCTACAAGCGCGAATTGCTGAAGGTCATGTCCGATAATTTCGCCTGGGACAAGACCGTCCCGGCCGGCACGATGGATTTGATTCAGGAAGACGGCGAGACCGTGGAGTGCACGCTTATTCTGATGAGCGAGCGGAATGCGAAGCTTCCAACCTATCTGAGTAGCTAGGCATAGCGCCGACGATGTGGGCGATAATGTGGGATGCGCCGTTTGGCCTTCTGAAAAAGATTATAAATAACAATAACTTATAAGAAATAGATGGCGGAGAGGGAGGGATTCGAACCCTCGGAACGCTTGCGCGCTCAACGGTTTTCGAGACCGCCCCGTTCGACCACTCCGGCACCTCTCCGCGGTCGGGGCGTCGGCTGTTGCGGCCGACGAGCGGGCACTTCCTACACGACGCGTTCGCATCGAACAAGCACCGTCCGCGCAAATGGGGACAAGACGGGCCCGCAGCAATCCCCCAAGGCAGTCTCCGCGGGCAATCCCCGCCTGTTCTCCCGAGCAATCCCCGATTGCCCGACCGTCCGCCACGCCGCATCGGAGGCGTCAGCCGGGCGTTCCGACGACCGGCGATAGCCGCACGCCGCGGACCGGCTACTCCTCGAAATCGCCCCTGGGGCTGGTACGGTGCCGGTACGGTGCCCCTGGGGCGCGGCGGGTGCCATCGGCTAACCGGCTGTTTGCTCCCGGTTTCTTCGCCGCGCCCGCCCCGCATTTGCGCGGTTTCCGCCCCGATTCTGCATTGACTCCGCGCCCGCGCTTCGTATATTCCGCCCCGGATCGCGCGGGGCCTGACGCCGCCGCGCTCAATTGCGCTGTCCGAGGCCCGGATCCGCCGAAAGGCCGGATCCCCTCGAAAGTCCGCCGTTGCGCGGCGCCGAAGGACGCGAGACGACAGAAGGAACAGACCCGATGTTCGCGGTCATCAAGACGGGCGGCAAGCAGTATCGCGTCGCCGCCAACGACAAGATCACCATCGAGAAGCTGCCGGCCGAGGCCGGTTCGACCGTCACCTTCGAGGAAGTGCTGATGGTCGGCGACGGCGACAAGGCGACCGTCGGCACGCCGCTCGTGGCCGGTGCCAGCGTCGCCGGTGAGGTGGTCGAGCAGACCCGCGGCGACAAGATCTTCGTGTTCAAGAAGAAGCGCCGCAAGCACTATCGCCGCCGGGCCGGCCACCGCCAGTACCTGACCGTGGTGAAGATCACCGACATCCTCACCGACGGCAAGACGGCGGCGCCGAAGGCGGCAGCCAAGGCCAAGGCCGAGAAGACCGAAGCCGCGCCCGCCGAGAAGACGGCGGAGAAGGCTGCCGAGAAGAAATCCGAGGCGAAGGCCGCGGAGGCCAAATCCGAGACCAAGTCCGAGGCGAAGGCCGAGGCCAAGAAGCCGGCGGCGAAGAAGCCCGCCGCCAAGAAGGCCGCCCCGAAGGCCGAGAAAGAATAAGGAGACTGACCAATGGCACATAAGAAAGCAGGCGGTTCGTCCCGCAACGGTCGCGATACAGCCGGCCGCCGTCTCGGCGTGAAGAAGTTCGGCGGCGAGCAGGTCATCGCCGGCAACATCATCATTCGCCAGCGCGGCACCAAGTGGCACCCCGGCAACGGTGTCGGTCTTGGCAAGGATCACACGATCTTCGCCACCGCCGACGGCGTGGTCGAGTTCCGCACCTCGACGGGTGGCCGTCAGTACGTGTCCGTCGTTTCGCCGGCGCCGGTCCCGGCCGAGTAACCGGCGTATTCCCGCCGGTGTCCTCGTCGACCCCGGCGCACGCACGTCACGAAGCCAGGGGAGACGGGTCGCCGTCTCCCCTGTTTTCGTTTTTGAAGCCCGATCGTCGTCATGACCGCCCCGCTGGAAACCGAGATCCGCACCGAACGGCTGCTGCTGCGGCCGCTCGCGGCAGCTGACGCGCCGGCGATCGAACGCTTGGCGGGCGACGAGCGGGTCGCGCGCCTCACGGCCCGCCTCCCCCATCCCTATCCCGCCGGCGCGGCCGAGGCCTTCATCGCCATGGCCCTCGGGCAGGAGCGCGGGGGTGCCGGCCGCTGGTTCGCGATCACCCGCGCGGACGGGCCCGATGCCCTGCTCGGCGTGATCGGGCTCGAGGCGGATGACGACGGCACCGTCGAGATCGGCTACTGGCTCGGCGTACCCGCCTGGGGACAGGGCCTGATGAGCGAAGCCGTGCCGGCGGTCGTCGCGTTCGCGCGGCAATGGCGCCCCGGCGCGCGCATCGCCGCGCACACCTTTCCCGAGAACGTCGCCTCCCAGCGCGTGCTGGAGAAGGCCGGCTTCCGCCGCAACGGCGTCGGCGTCTGCCAGGCGCCCGCCCGCGACCGCAAGACCGTTCGCAACGCCCCCCTGTTCGTCTTCGCCCCCGACGAGACGGCCTGAGAAAGCCTCCCCCATGAAGTTCCTCGACCAGGCGAAAGTCTATGTGAAGGCCGGAGACGGCGGCGCCGGCTGCGTCTCGTTCCGGCGCGAGAAATACGTCGAGTTCGGCGGCCCCGACGGCGGCGACGGCGGCAAGGGCGGCGACGTCTGGGTGGAATGCGTCGACGGGCTCAACACGCTCATCGACTACCGCTACCAGCAGCACTTCAAGGCCAGGAAGGGCGAGCACGGCAAGGGCGCGAACCGCACCGGCAAGGGCGGTGAGGATGTCGTGCTCAAGGTCCCCGTCGGCACCGAGATCCTGGAAGAGGACCAGGAAACCGTGATCGCCGACCTGACCGAGGTCGGCCAGCGGGTGAAACTGGAGACCGGCGGCAACGGCGGCTTCGGCAACGCCCACTTCAAGTCGTCGACCAACCAGGCACCGCGCCGCGCCAATCCCGGTCTGCCGGGAGCCGATCGCTGGATCTGGCTGCGCCTCAAGCTGATCGCCGATGCCGGTCTCGTCGGCCTGCCCAATGCCGGCAAGTCGACCTTCCTGGCCAGCGTCACCGCGGCCAAGCCGAAGATCGCGGACTATCCGTTCACCACCCTGCATCCCAATCTCGGCGTGGTACGGCTCGACGACCGCGAGTTCGTGCTCGCCGACATTCCCGGCCTCATCGAGGGTGCGCACGAGGGCGCGGGCATCGGCGACCGGTTCCTGGGCCATGTCGAGCGCTGCCGCGTGCTGATGCACCTGGTCGACGCCACGCAGGAGGATGTCGTCGAGGCCTACCGGATCATCCGCGAGGAGCTGTCGGCCTACGGCGCCGGCCTCGACGAGAAGCCCGAGCTGCTGGCGCTGTCGAAATGCGACGCCGTCGACGAGGAGACACTGACAGAGAAACGCCGCGCCCTGGCCGCGGCCTCGGGAAGCGACGTGCTGCTCGTCTCCGCCGCCACCGGCGCGGGCACGCGCGACGCGCTCGGCCTCATGCTCAAGGTGATCGACGAGGCGCGCGCCGAGGACGAGGCCAAGGCGAAGGCCGAGGTGACCCGCCGCGAAGGCTGGAGGCCCTGAGGCCATGTCCAGGGACACAAGGACAGGGGACGTAAAAACCCGAACCGGCAAGGCCCGAACCGTGAAGAGCGGGGACCTGAAGAAGCGCCTGTCTTCCCACCGGCGCATCGTCGTCAAGATCGGCTCCGCCCTGCTGGTCGACCCGGCGCAGGGCCTCAGGCGCGACTGGCTGGCGGCGCTCGCCGCCGACGTGGCGACGCTGGCCGGGGGCGGCGCTGAGATGATCATCGTCTCCTCGGGCGCCATCGCGCTCGGCCGTTCGGTGCTGGGGATGCCACGCGGCGGCCTGAAGCTCGAGGAAAGCCAGGCGGCCGCGGCCATCGGCCAGATCGCGCTGGCGCGCGCCTGGGCCGAGGCGCTCGGCGCCCACGGCCTGCAGGCCGGCCAGATCCTCGTCACGCTCGGCGACACCGAGGAGCGGCGCCGCTATCTCAACGCCCGCTCGACCATGGCGACGCTGTTGAAGCTGAAGGCCGTGCCGGTCATCAACGAGAACGACACCGTGGCCACCAGCGAGATCCGCTACGGCGACAACGACCGCCTCGCCGCGCGCATCGCCACCATGATGAGCGCCGACTGCCTGGTGCTGCTGTCCGATGTCGACGGCCTCTACACCGCCCCGCCGGCGACCGATCCGGACGCCGAGTTCATCGCCGAGGTCGAGACGGTGACGCCCCGTATCGAGGCGATGGCGGGTGCCGCCGGGTCCGACCTGTCGCGCGGCGGCATGCAGACCAAGATCGAGGCCGCCCGCATCGCCACCGCCGCAGGCACCGCCATGGCGATCGCCTCGGGCCATATCGACCATCCGCTCGCCGCCATCGACGCCGGCGGCCGGGCGACCTGGTTCCATCCGCACGGCAATCCCGTCGCCGCGCGCAAGAAATGGATCGCCGGCGCGCTCGAGCCGCGCGGCACGCTGATCGTCGACGACGGCGCGGTCACCGCGCTGAAGGCGGGCCGCAGCCTGCTGCCGGCCGGCGTGCGCCGCGTCGAGGGCACCTTCGCCCGCGGCGACGCCGTGGTGATCCGCGACGGCGACGGCAACGAGATCGGCCGCGGCCTGTCGGCCTACGACTGCGCCGACGCCGAGCGGATCCTCGGCCGCAACAGCCGGGAAATCTCCGGCATTCTGGGCTATGCTGGCCGCGCCGAGATGATCCATCGCGACGATCTGACGGTAAAGAAGGTATGAGGGACGAGATGGCTGCCGAAGTGCACGAGTTGACCCGCGACGACGACATCGCGACCGTCATGGCCGGTCTCGGCAGGCGCGCCCGCGCCGCCGCGCACGGCCTCGCCACCGCCCCGGCGGAGCAGAAGAACGCCGCGCTGGCCGCGATGGCGGCCGCCCTGCGCGCCCGCACCGCCGAGATCCTGGAGGCCAACGCCGGCGACGTGCAGGCGGCGCAGGCCAAGGGCACGGCCGCCGCCTTCCTCGACCGGCTCAGGCTCGATCCCGCGCGCATCGAGGCGATGGCCAAGGGCATCGAGGACATCGCCGCCCTCGCCGATCCGGTCGGCGCGGTGATCGCCGAATGGGACCGGCCCAACGGCCTGCACATCGAGCGCGTGCGCACCCCGCTCGGCGTCATCGGCGTCATCTTCGAGAGCCGCCCCAACGTCACCGCCGACGCCGGCGCGCTGTGCCTCAAGGCCGGCAACGCGGTGATCCTGCGCCCCGGCTCCGAGAGTTTCCACTCCGCCCGCGCGATCCAGGCCTGCCTCGCCGAGGGGCTTGGGGCCGCCGGCCTGCCCGCCGACGCGATCCAGATCGTGCCGACCACCGACCGCGCCGCCGTCGGCGAGATGCTGAAGGGGCTCGACGGCAATGTCGACGTGATCGTGCCGCGCGGCGGCAGGAGCCTGGTGAGCCGCGTCCAGACGGAGGCTCGCGTCCCGGTCTTCGCCCACCTGGAAGGCATCTGCCACGTCTATGTCCACGCCCCCGCCGACCTGGAGATGGCGATAGCCGTCGTCATCAACGCCAAGATGCGCCGCACCGGCATCTGCGGCGCCGCCGAGACGCTGCTGATCGACCGCGCGCTGGCCGGCACCCACCTCAAGCCCATCGTCGCCGCGCTGATCGACGCGGGCTGCCAGGTGCGCGGCGACGAGACCGTGCAGGCCGCCGACGCCCGCGTCGTCCCGGCGAAGCCCGAGGACTTCGGCAAGGAGTTCCTCGACGCGATCATCGCCGTCCGGGTCGTCGACGGCCTCGACGCGGCCATCGCGCATATCGCCGCCCATAGTTCCGGCCACACCGAGGCGATCATCACCGACGACCAGGCCGCGGCGGACGCGTTCTTCGCCCGCGTCGATTCCGCGATCCTGCTGCACAACGCCTCGACCCAGTTCGCCGACGGCGGCGAGTTCGGCATGGGCGCGGAGATCGGCATCGCCACCGGCCGCATGCACGCGCGCGGGCCGGTCGGCGTCGAGCAGCTCACCAGCTTCAAGTACCGGGTCCGCGGCACCGGGCAGACCCGCCCGTGAGCGCACAGGCCCGCGAGCTGGCAGGCCCGTGAACCGGAAATCCGCCAGGCGCCAGGCGCGCAGGCCCGATACGAGCCCGGTTTGGCCGGCGCTGCCGCCCTACGGCTCGGGCCAGCGCATCGGCCTGCTCGGCGGCTCGTTCAATCCGCCGCATGCCGGCCACCGGCTGATCAGCGAGCTCGCCCTGCACCGGCTGCGCCTCGACGCGGTCTGGTGGCTGGTGACGCCGGGCAATCCGCTGAAGGACCCCGCCGCGCTCCGACCCATGGCCGAGCGCATCGCCGAGGCCGGCCTGATCGCCCGCCATCCGCGCATCCGCGTCACCTCGCTCGAGGCCGACGTCGGTGTCAGCCGCACCCGCGACACCCTGCGCTTCCTCACCGAGCGCTGCCCGACGCTCCGCTTCGTCTGGCTGATGGGGGCCGACAACCTGCCGAGCTTCCACCGCTGGCACGCCTGGCAGGAGATCGCCGGGATGGTGCCGATCGCCGTGATCGACCGGCCCGGCAACACCCTGCACGCCATCGCCGGGCGCGCGGCGAACTGGCTCGCCCGCTACCGCGTCGACGAATCCGACGCCGCGACGCTGGCCGACCGCGCCCCGCCGGCCTGGGTTTTCCTGCACGGACGCCGCTCGCCGCTGTCCTCCACCCAGCTCCGGCGCGCCGGCCAGGCGGAAACGGGGCAATCGACGTGAAAAGCCCCCAAGTATCGCGCTTATTGAAATTGTCACGGGACGTGCCTTATCTTAGAGGCACGGCAGTGCTTCGCCCCTGCGGAGCCGCCGCTGATCTCGGATGGTATGACGAGAGGTAGAACCCCTGACACCATCGAACACCGCTGAGGGCGTCGTCCGCGGCGCGCCTCCCGTTGCGGCTGGCCGGCAGGTAGATCCGTCGGACGGTCTGCTAGAGACGATCGTGGCCGCGCTGGAAGACGGCAAGGCCGAAGACATCGTCACCATCGATCTCGTTGGAAAATCGTCGATCGCCGACACCATGGTCGTCGCCTCCGGGCGGTCGGACCGGCATGTCGGCGCCGTGGCCGATCGCGTGCTGCGGGCGCTCAAGGAGGCCGGCCACGGCAAGGCCGCCGTCGAGGGCCTCCAGACCTGCGACTGGGTGCTGATCGACGCCGGCAACGTCATCGTCCACCTGTTCCGCCCCGAAGTCCGCGCCTTCTACAATCTGGAGAAGATGTGGTCCTCGGAAATCCCGCGCGAACGGGCGGTGATCTGACGCGCCTCTGACCGGGCCGGCGGTTTTGACGCCGCCGGCGGCACCATGAGAATCGATATCCTCGCCGTCGGGCGCCTCAAGGCGGGAGGCGGCGAACACACCCTTGTCGAGCGCTATCTGGAGCGCGCCCGCGGCGGCGGCCGGACGATCGGCCTGAGCGGCTTCGCCGTCGGCGAGCTTCCCGATGGCAGGAGCGCCGACTGGGAAGCCGACGCCCTGCTTGCCCGCATGAAACCGGGATCGCGGCGCATCGTCCTCGACGAGCGCGGCAAGACCGTCTCGAGCGAGACCTTCGCCGGCCTCCTCGGCGACTGGCGCGATCAGGGCGCGCCCGCCACCGCGTTCCTGATCGGCGGCCCGGACGGCCACGGCAAGGCGGCGCGTAACGGCGCCGATCTGCTGCTGTCCTTCGGCGCGATGACCTGGCCGCACCAGCTCGTGCGCGCCATGCTCGCCGAACAGCTCTACCGGGCGGTGACGATCCTGTCCGGCCACCCCTATCATCGCGCCTAGGCCCCCAGGCCAATCGCGAACATGGCCTGTCGCGAACATGGCCGGCCCGGAATTTATCGGCCCGGAACTGATCGGCCCGGAGCGGATCGGCCCGGAGCGGATCGACCGGGAACATGGACGGATCTTAACTGGCGCCGGCCGCGTTCTTGCCGCAAAGATACGGTTATCAACCCGTTAACGCTCAGGACCCTAGTATCGGCCCCATGCGATTCCGTGTTTCGACGCGCCGGGTTCCGGCGGTCGCGGCGTTCCTCGCCACGGCCGCCCTGACGTGCGTCCCGATTCCGGCCGCGAACGCCGAGCAGCCAGCCGCCGAGCAGGTGGCCTCCGAGAAGCAGGCGGCCGATATCAAGCGGGTCGAGAAGGAGAAGGCGCTGGAGGCCCTGCGCAGGGACATCGAGTCCCAGCACGCCGCCGAAGCCGCGCTCGCCGCCGAGATCGAGACCCTGCGCAAGGACCGCGTCGCGCTCAACGAGCAGCTGATCGAGACCGCCGCGCGCGTGCAGGACATCGAGGCCTCCATCGACGCGGTCGAGGACCGCATCGATGAGCTTGAGCAGCGCGAGGATGAATTGCGCGCCTCGTTCCGCGCCCGCTCGGGCCTGCTGTCGGAACTGCTCGGCGCCCTGCAGCGCATGGGCCGCAGGCCGCCGCCGGCGGTTCTGGTCGAGCCCTCCGACGCCCTGAAGACCGTGCGCACGGCGATTCTGCTCGGCGCCGTCCTGCCCGGCGTCCGTATCGAGACCGAGGCGCTGGCATGGGATCTGGAGGAAATGGGCCGGCTGAAGCGGCAGATCGACGCCGAAAAGGCGCGTTTGCTGGCCCGGTCGCGTGATCTCGCCGGCGAACGGCGCCGCATCGCCGCCCTCGTGGAGGCCAAGCGGGAGTCCGTGGCGAAGGGCGAGGAAGAACTCGGATCGATTCGCGAAAAGGCGAAAGAACTTGCCGCGGAGGCGCGTAATCTCGAAGAATTGATCGCCTCGATCGACCGCGAGATCGCCGTCGCCCGGCGCGAGCGGGAAGCCGCCGCGAGGCCGCGGGCAACGCCGGAACAGGCGCGCGGCGCCCTGCGCGACCCGGCCCGGCTCGAGCCGGCAATCGCCTTTTCGCAGGCGGTTGGCCTGCTTCCCAAGCCGGTTACAGGCGCGGTGACGCGCGATTTCGGCACGCCGGACGAGATCGGCAGTCCGGCGCGCGGCATCTCGATCGCGACGCGCGCGCGGGCCCAGGTGACCGCGCCGAGCGACGGTTGGGTCGTTTATGCGGGACCGTTCCGGTCCTACGGGCAACTCTTGATCCTGAATGCCGGCGACGGATATCATGTATTGCTCGCCGGCATGGAGACTATCGCGGTTGACCTGGGTCAGTTCGTATTGACCGGTGAACCAGTGGGACAGATGGCCGGGCTATTGATGGCGAGCGCCGAAAGCATAACTGTCGGACGAAGCCAGCCGGTCCTGTATGTCGAATTTCGGAAGGATGGGCACCCCATCGATCCCGCCCCTTGGTGGGCGAAAGGCCGCACGGGAGCAGGCGGATAATGCGTAGAACGACGATACTAGTGCTGGGAATGATGGTGGGTGCGGCCGCGACCTTCGCGGTGTCGCAGCCTTGGCACATGAGCGGAGCGGCGGAAGCCGCCGGCAATGCCGACACCTATCGCCAGTTGAACCTGTTCGGCGACGTCTTCGAACGCGTCAAGGCGGACTATGTCGAGCAGCCCGACGACGCGCAGCTCGTCGAGTCGGCGATCAACGGCATGCTGGCGGCGCTCGATCCGCATTCCAGCTACATGTCGCCCAAGAACTACCGCGACATGCAGGTGCAGACCCGCGGCGAGTTCGGCGGCCTCGGCATCGAGGTCACGATGGAGGACGGCCTGGTCAAGGTGGTCACGCCGATCGACGACACGCCGGCCGCCCGCGCCGGCGTCATGGCCGGCGACCTCATCACCCATCTCGACGGCGAGGCGGTGCTCGGCCTGACCCTTTCGGAGGCGGTCGAGAAGATGCGCGGCCGGGTCAACACCCCGATCGAGCTGACGATCCGGCGCGAAGGCGCCGACGAGCCGGTCGAGATCACGGTGGTGCGCGACATCATCCAGATCCGCGCCGTGCGCTCCAACACCGAGGACGATGTCGGCTATATCCGCATCACCCAGTTCAACGAGCAGACCTTCGAAAACCTGAAGACCGCCATCGAGAGCCTCGAGGGCGAGATTCCGGCGGACAAGCTCAAGGGCTTCGTCATCGACCTGCGCAACAATCCCGGCGGATTGCTCGACCAGGCCATCGCCGTCTCCGACACGTTCCTCGATCGCGGCGAGATCGTCTCGACCCGCGGCCGTAACACCGACGAGAGCCAGCGCTACAACGCCCGTTCCGGCGACCTGATCAAGGGCAAGCCGGTCATCGTGCTGATCAACGGCGGGTCGGCCTCGGCCTCCGAGATCGTCGCCGGCGCGCTGCAGGATCACCGCCGCGCGACCGTCGTGGGAACGCGGTCCTTCGGCAAGGGATCGGTGCAGACGATCATCCCGCTGGGCTCCAACGGCGCGCTCCGGCTCACCACCGCGCGCTACTACACCCCCTCCGGCCGCTCGATCCAGGCCAAGGGCATCGAGCCCGATATCATCATCGAGCAGGAGGTGCCCGAGGAGCTGAAGGGCGCGACCACGTCGAAGGGCGAGTCGTCGCTGCGCGGGCATCTGCAGTCGGAAGCCGGCAAGGAAGAGGGCGGGTCGTCCGCCTACATCCCGCCGGAGAAGGAAAAGGACAAGCAACTGAACTACGCGCTCGACCTGTTGCGCGGGGTCCAGGTCAACAGCCTGTTCCCGCCGGATCCGGGCGCGGGCGTGCCCAACTGACGGGCTGAGGCTTCAGGCGACGTCGCGGCGAGAGGCCCGCCGCGAGGTGCCTGGCTCCAGGCCCCCCCGGGGCCCAATTCCCGATCCCGGTTTCCGGCCCGAACTTCTGCGGGGCGGGACCCGAGATCGGGGTACAGCGACCCTGGGTAAAGCGACCGTTGCAACGGATGGATCATGGCGGCGGATGATCTGACTTCGCCAGGGGGATTCTGGCAGGTGTGGCGCAAGCGGCTGAGCCGCGTCACCGTGCTTGGCTCCCTGCTTGTCCTGACGGGCGCCCTCGCCCTGTTCGTGGTCGGATGGCTGATCTTCGTCGACGATCCGCATGGCGGCGAGCCCGTCGTGGTCGTCGCGCTCGACCATCCCACCGCGATCCAGGCCGACAGCGGCGACGATCTCGGCATCCGGCCGACCGTGGATTCGCGCGAGGCCGAGCCGCTGCCGAGCGGCCACAGCCAGCCGCCGGCCGACATCGTCATCTCCGATCCGCTTGCCGCACCCTCCAACTACACAGGCTCCGCATCCCCGGGAGCCAGCCCCGCGTCCGGCGGAACCGTGCAGGCCTCGCTCGACACCAGCCTTCTCGAAAGCGGCCCCTACGGGCCTCTGCCGGTCATCGACCGCGACGGCCGCCGCGCCGCCGAGGTCTATTCCGCCGCCAGGGGAACGATCGGCGAGGACCGGCCGCGGATCGCCATCCTGATCGGCGGTATGGGCCTGTCGACCACCGCGACGGAAGCCGCCATCGACCGGCTGCCGCGCGAGGTGACGCTGGCCTTCGCGCCCTATGGCGACGAGACCGATCGCCTGACCGGCCGGGCCCGCCAGGCCGGGCACGAGCTCGCGCTGCAGGTGCCGCTGGAGCCCTATGACTATCCCGACAACGATCCCGGCCCGCACACGCTTCTGACCGGCCTCAGCGTCGACCAGAACCGCGACCGCCTGCACTGGGTGATGAGCCGCTTCACCGGGTATGTCGGCATCGTCAACTACATGGGCGCCCGCTTCACCGCGTCCGACCAGTCGCTGCGCCCGATGCTCGGCGAACTGCGCGACCGCGGCCTCATCTATGTCGATGACGGGTCGTCGTCTCGCTCGGTCGCCGGGCGTATCGCCTCGGAGGTCGGCCTGCCCTTCGCGAAGGCCGATATCGTCGTCGACGCGGTGCCCGCGCGCGCCGATATCGACGCGCAGCTCGCCCGGCTCGAGGACATCGCCCGGCAGAAGGGTGTCGCCGTCGGCGTCGCCTCCGGCCTTCCGATCGCCATCGACGCCATCGACGCCTGGGCCGACGGGCTCCAGGGCAAGGGCATCGTGCTGATCCCCGCCAGCGCGGCGGCAAGCGGCGGCGAGACCTGAGGGCGACATCCAGCGCCGCGCCTGCGCCCGCGGTGGCACACGCCGGTTGACAGATCGCCCCGGGCTGTCAGAAATCCCCCGAACCATAAGAACATCGCGGACCGTAGGAATGCCGCGGACCGCGAGAAAACCCCGGTCAAGGCCCGCATCCGCCCGCGGGATCGGCCAACAGGATCAGCCATGGCGAAAACCGACCCGGAAACCCTTCCCTACCGCCCCTGCGTCGGCGCGCTCGTCGTCAACGGCGACGGGCTGGTCTTCATCGGCCACCGCGCCGACGGGCCCGAGGAGCCGGAAGGGCCTGGAACCTGGTGGCAGATGCCGCAGGGCGGCATCGACGACGGCGAGGACCCGCTGGAGGCCGTCTACCGGGAGCTCTACGAGGAAACCAGCATCCGCTCGGTGCGCCTTGTCGCCGAATCCCGGGACTGGATCCGCTACGACCTGCCGCCCGAACTGGTGGGCAAGGCCTGGAAGGGGCGCTACCGCGGCCAGACGCAGAAATGGTATCTGCTGCGCTTCACCGGCGAGGAGTCCGAGATCGACATCCTCACGCCCGGCGGCGGCCACCACAAGGCCGAGTTCAATGCCTGGAAATGGGCGCCGCTCGAAGAGCTGACCGAGCTGGTGGTGCCGTTCAAACGCGACGTCTATCGTCGCATTGTCGCCGAATTCGCCGATGCGCTTAAATAGGGCCGACGGCGTCCGACCTTTCGCCGACCGAACCGACCAGGGAGCCGACCGCCATGACCATCGTGCCGATCCTCGATGACGCCGCCGCCTCGCCCGAGGCGCGCGCCGTGTTCGACGACATCCGCAAGACCCGCAACACCGATTTCGTCAACAATTTCTGGCGCGCGCTCGCCCATGATCCGGTCCTGCTCAGGCGCACCTGGGAAAGCGTCAAGGAAGTGATGGCCCCCGGCGCCCTCGACCCGCTGGTCAAGGAGATGATCTACGTAGCCGTTTCCGCCACAAACAACTGCGAATACTGCATCCGCTCGCACACCGCGTCGGCCCGCGCCAAGGGCATGACCGACGAGATGCTGATGGAGCTGATCGCCGTGGTCGGCATGGCCAACGAGACCAACCGGCTCGTCAACGGCCTGCAGGTGCCCGTCGACGAGGCATTCAAATAGCCCCCGAAAACAGCCGTTTATCCCGGACTCGTAACCTTTCCTCCGAAGACTCCCGATGATGCAGACGCCCAGCGAGCGATACGCCGCCCTTGTCGAGGCCGGCGAGATCGCCCATGACCCGGCGCAGGCCCGGATCGTCGAGCGCCTGACGCGCCTGTCGACCGAACTCGTCAACCGGCGCCTGGCGGAGAAGGGCTCGAATCTCGGCTGGCTGTTCGCCCGCCGCCAGAAGGCGGCCCCGCTCAAGGGGCTCTATATCTTCGGCGAGGTCGGCCGCGGCAAGACGATGCTCGTCGACCTGTTCTACGAGGCCACCGGCCTGAAGCGGAAGCGTCGCGCCCATTTCAACGATTTCATGGCCGACGTGCACCGCCGCGTCCACGCCTGGCGCCAGAAATCCAAGGCCGGCGCGGTCAAGGGAGACGATCCGATCGGGCCGGTCGCCGACGAGATCGCCGCCGAGACCCGGCTCCTCTGCCTCGACGAGTTCCATGTCGACGACATCGCCGACGCCATGATCCTCGGCCGCCTGTTCACCCGGCTGTTCGATCGCGGCGTGGTGCTCGTCACCACCTCGAACGCGGCGCCGGACGGGCTTTACGCCGACGGGCTGAACCGGGCGCTGTTCCTGCCTTTCATCGCATTACTGAAGGAACGGACCGACGTCATCTGCCTCGATGCGACATCCGACTACCGGCTCGGCCGCCTGCGCTCGTCGGATCTCTATTTCTCGCCCGCCGACGACGATGCCCACCACGCCATGGACGAGACCTGGAAGCGCCTGACCGGGGCCGCGCATGGTCGGCCGACGACGCTGGAAGTCCTGGGGCGGCAGGTTCCGGTACCGGAAAGCTTCGACGGCATAGCGCGGTTTACCTTCGCCGACCTGTGCGAAGCCCCGCTCGGCGCCAACGACTATCTGAAGATCGCCGCGACCTTCCATACGGTCTTCCTCGACGCCGTGCCGCAACTCGGGCCCGCCCAGCGCAACGAAGCGCGCCGCTTCGTCCTCCTGATCGACACGCTCTATGACCAGAAGGTCAAGCTCGTCGTCTCCGCGGATGCCGAGCCCGATGCGCTGTACGCCCGCGGAGACAGCGCCGCGGAATTCAGGCGCACCGCCTCGCGACTTCACGAAATGCGCTCGGAGGACTACCTAACGGCAGCCTACGAGGCCCGCGAGAATGGCCTCGGCCCCGATACCGACGCCTGAAGCGATCAAATCGCCGACCTAGGCCAGAGGTTCACTTGAATGGGTCGGGCATTCGGGCTAGTGACAGCGCGGACAGACCAACCGCCCGCACGTGGATCGGTCCGCCGCAGGCAAAATCTGGGAAATTTTATCCAATGGCGCGCAACAAGATCGCTTTGATCGGCGCCGGACAGATCGGTGGCACGCTCGCCCATCTCGCCGGCCTCAAGGAACTCGGAGACATCGTTCTCTTCGACATCGCGGAAGGCACCCCGCAGGGCAAGGCGCTCGATCTGGCGCAGTCCTCGCCGGTCGACGGCTTCGACGCGAAACTGGCCGGCACGCAGTCCTACGCGGCGATCAAGGGCGCCGATGTGGTCATCGTCACCGCCGGCGTGCCGCGCAAGCCGGGCATGAGCCGCGACGATCTCTTGGGCATCAACCTGAAGGTCATGGAACAGGTCGGCACGGGCATCAAGAAATACGCCCCGGACGCCTTCGTGATCTGCATCACCAACCCGCTGGACGCCATGGTCTGGGCGCTGCAGAAAGCCTCCGGCCTGCCGCGCCACATGGTCGTCGGCATGGCCGGCGTGCTCGATTCCTCGCGCTTCCGCTACTTCCTGGCCGAGGAATTCGACGTCTCCGTCGAGGACGTCACCGCCTTCGTGCTCGGCGGCCACGGCGACACGATGGTGCCGCTAGCCCGCTACTCGACGGTCGCCGGCATCCCGCTGCCCGACCTCATCAAGATGAACTGGACCACCAAGAAGCGCCTCGACGAGATCATCCAGCGCACCCGCGACGGCGGTGCCGAGATCGTCGGCCTTCTGAAGACGGGTTCGGCCTTCTACGCCCCGGCGGCGTCGGGGATCGCCATGGCCGAATCCTACCTGAAGGACAAGAAGCGGGTCATGCCCTGCGCCGCCTATCTCAAGAACGAGTACGGCGTGAAGGACCTCTATGTCGGCGTTCCCGTCGTGATCGGCGCCAAAGGCGTCGAGCGGGTCGTCGAAATCGAGCTGAACCGAAGCGAGCAGGCGATGTTCGACAAGTCCGTCGAAGCCGTCCGCGGCCTCGTCGACGCCTGCAAGAAGATCGCCCCCGACCTCGGCAAGAGCAAGTGAGCTTAACCGACCAATGAACATTCATGAATATCAGGCGAAGGCGGTTCTGAAGAAATTCGGAGCCCCGGTCGCATCCGGCATCGCCATCTACTCGGCCGACGAGGCCGAAAAGGCCGCAACCGAACTCGGCGGCCCGCTCTGGGTCGTGAAGTCCCAGATCCACGCCGGCGGCCGCGGCAAGGGCCGCTTCAAGGAGCCGGTGGCCGGAGACAAGGGCGGCGTCCGCCTGGCCAGGTCGGTCGAGGAAGTCGTCGAGAACGCCAGGCAGATGCTGGGCTCGACGCTGGTGACCAAGCAGACCGGCCCCGCCGGCAAGCAGGTCAACCGGCTCTATATCGAGGCCGGCGCCGACATCGCCCGCGAACTCTATCTCTCCCTGCTCGTCGACCGCACCGTCGGCCAGGTCGCCTTCGTCGTGTCCACGGAAGGCGGCATGGACATCGAGGCCGTCGCCGAGGAGACCCCCGACAAGATCCTGACGCTGCCGATCGATCCCCAGGCCGGCGTCACCGACGCCGATGCCGGCAAGCTGGCGGATACGCTCGAACTCCAGGAGCCGGCCCGCTCCGAGATGATCGAGTTGGCCAAGATCCTGTACGAGGCCTTCACGAGCAAGGACATGAGCCTGCTCGAGATCAATCCGCTGATCGTCATGGAGGACGGCCACATCCGCGTCCTCGACGCCAAGGTCTCCTTCGACAACAACGCCCTGTTCCGCCATCCCGACATCGTCGAGCTGCGCGACGAGACGGAAGAGGACGAGAAGGAAATCGAGGCCTCCAAGTACGATCTCGCCTATATCGCCCTCGACGGCACCATCGGCTGCATGGTCAATGGCGCCGGCCTGGCGATGGCCACGATGGACATCATCAAGCTCTACGGCGCCGAGCCGGCGAACTTCCTCGATGTCGGCGGCGGCGCCTCTAAGGAAAAGGTCACCGCGGCGTTCAAGATTATTACCGCGGATCCGAACGTGAAGGGCATTCTGGTCAACATCTTCGGCGGCATCATGCGTTGCGACACGATTGCCGAGGGCGTCGTCGCCGCGATCAAGGATGTCGGCCTGGAGGTTCCGCTGGTCGTGCGCCTGGAAGGCACCAAGGTCGAGGAGGGCAAGAAGATCCTCAACGAAAGCGGCCTGAACGTCACCGCCGCCGACGACCTCGACGACGCCGCCCAGAAGATCGTGAAGGCCGTGAACGGCTGAGCCGCGGGCGCGGAAAGCGAGCCAGGTCACGCAACCAGAGCGTTTCAGTTAGGAAATTCATGTCCATTCTCGTCGATCGCAATACCAAGGTCATCGTCCAGGGCCTGACCGGCAAGACCGGTACCTTCCATACCGAGCAGGCCCTCGCCTATCACGGCACCCAGATGGTCGCCGGCGTTCATCCCAAGAAGGGTGGTGAAAGCTGGGTCGGCCACGTCGACGGCGCCGAGAAGGCCCTGCCGATCTTCACGACCGTCGCCGAGGCGAAGGCATCGACCGGCGCCAACGCTTCGGTCATCTACGTGCCGCCGGCCGGCGCCGGCGCGGCCATCGAAGAGGCGATCGACGCGGAGATTCCGCTGATCGTCTGCATCACCGAGGGCATCCCGGTGATGGACATGGTCAAGGTCAAGGCAAAGCTCGACAAATCTAACTCCCGCCTGATCGGCCCGAACTGCCCCGGCGTGCTGACGCCGGACGAGTGCAAGATCGGCATCATGCCGGGCTCGATCTTCCGCAAGGGCTCGGTCGGCGTCGTCTCGCGCTCGGGCACGCTGACCTACGAGGCGGTGTACCAGACCTCGATGGAAGGCCTCGGCCAGACCACCGCGGTCGGCATCGGCGGCGATCCGGTCAAGGGCACCGACTTCATCGATGTCCTGGAAATGTTCCTCGCCGATCCCGAGACCCAGTCGATCGTGATGATCGGCGAGATCGGCGGTTCGTCGGAAGAGGACGCCGCCCAGTTCCTCAGGGACGAGGCCAAGGCAGGCCGTAAGAAGCCGATGGTCGGCTTCATCGCCGGCCGCACCGCACCTCCCGGCCGCACCATGGGCCATGCCGGCGCGGTCATTTCCGGCGGCAAGGGCGGCGCGGAAGACAAGATCGCCGCGATGGAAGCGGCCGGCATCCAGGTCTCGCCGTCGCCGGCCCGTCTGGGAAAGACGCTCGTTGAGGTGTTGAAAGGCTAACCAAATTAGAACAAAGGTTGGCTTTAGTTCGCTCAGTACCCAATTGAGTCGACCGCGAGAGCGGTCCCGTAGTCAGATGAAGGGGCGCCGATGCCCCTCCGGAGCCGATCATGGCCAAGCAAGAGGCTAATGAAGCCTTCGCGTTGACGTCGTTCCTTTACGGCGCCAATGCGGGGTGGATTGAAGATCAGTACGCGCGTTACCAGCGAAATCCCGAGTCCGTCGACACCGGTTGGCGGGCGTTTTTCGAGGCGCTCCACGACGATCGCGAAACTGTGATCGCCGAGGCGCGCGGCGCCTCATGGGAGCGCGAAGACTGGCCGATCCCGATGAACGGCGAGTTGGTCAGCGCCCTCGATTCCAACTGGATGCCCGTCGAATCCGCGGTCGGCGAGAAGATTCGCGCCAAGGCCCAGCGCCAGGGCGTCGAGCTGTCCGAGGAAGCGGTGATGCGCGCCACCCGCGATTCGGTGCGCGCGCTGATGATGATTCGCGCCTACCGCATGCGCGGCCATCTCGCGGCGAATCTCGACCCGCTCGGCCTCATGCCGCCGGTCAGCCATCCCGAGCTGGAGCCCGAGAGCTACGGCTTCACCGAGGCCGACTACGAGCGTTCGATCTTCATCGATCACGTGCTCGGGCTCGAGTTCGCCACGATCCCCGAGATGCTGGAGATCCTCCGGCGCACCTACTGCAACACCATCGGCGTCGAGTTCATGCACATCTCCGATCCCGCCGAGAAGGGCTGGATCCAGGAGCGCATCGAGGGCCCCGACAAGGAGGTGACCTTCACGCCGGAAGGCAAGAAGGCGATCCTCAACAAGCTGGTGGAGGCCGAGGGCTTCGAGAAATTCCTCGACGTCAAGTATACCGGCACCAAGCGTTTCGGCCTCGACGGCGCCGAGGCGATGGTTCCAGCCCTCGAGCAGATCATCAAGCGCGGCGGCCATCTCGGCGTGAACGAGATCGTCGTCGGCATGGCCCATCGCGGCCGTCTCAACGTGCTCGCCCAGGTGATGGCCAAGCCGCACCGGGCGATCTTCCACGAGTTCAAGGGCGGGTCGTCCTCTCCCGACGAGGTCGAGGGCTCCGGCGACGTCAAATACCACCTCGGCGCCTCCTCCGACCGCGAGTTCGACAACAACAAGGTCCACCTGTCGCTGACCGCCAACCCGTCGCACCTGGAGATCGTCGATCCCGTCGTGCTCGGCAAGGTGCGCGCCAAGCAGGACCAGATGGCGGATCCCGACCGCTCGACGGTGATGCCGCTGCTCATCCACGGCGATGCGGCCTTTGCCGGCCAGGGCGTCGTGGCCGAATGCTTCGGCCTGTCCGGCCTGAAGGGCCACCGCACCGGCGGCTCGGTCCACTTCATCGTCAACAACCAGATCGGCTTCACCACCAATCCCCGCTTCTCGCGGTCCTCGCCGTATCCCTCGGACGTCGCCAAGATGATCGAGGCGCCAATCCTGCACGTGAACGGCGACGATCCGGAGGCCGTGGTTTTCGCCGCCAAGGTGGCGACCGAGTTCCGCCAGCGGTTCCACAAGCCTGTCGTCATCGACATGTTCTGCTACCGCCGCTTCGGCCACAACGAGGGCGACGAGCCGGCGTTCACCCAGCCGATCATGTATCGGAAGATCCGCTCGCATCCCACGACGCTGCAGATCTACGCCGACAAGCTGGTTGCCGAGGGACTGGTCACGGCCGAAGAGGTCGAGCAGCTCAAGGCCGACTGGCGCGCCAAGCTGGAGGCCGAGTTCGACGCCGGCACCAGCTACAGGCCGAACAAGGCCGATTGGCTGGACGGTCGCTGGTCGGGCTACAAGGTCGCCAACGACGAAGGTCCGCGCCGCGGCCACACTGGCGTCCCGGAAGAGACGCTGAAGGACATCGGCGTGAAGCTGTGCGAGGTGCCCGCGGACTTCAAGGTCCATCGCACCATCAAGCGCTTCCTCGATAATCGCCGCGCCATGATGGAGACCGGCGAGGGCATCGACTGGGCGACCGCCGAGGCGCTCGCCTTCGGCAGCCTGTGCGTCGAGGGCATCCCGGTGCGGCTGTCCGGCCAGGACTGCGAACGCGGCACCTTCTCGCAACGCCACTCGGTCCTGTACGATCAGGAATCCGAGGATCGCTACATCCCGCTCGACAACCTGTCGGACGGCCAGGCCCACTACGAGGTCATCAACTCGATGCTCTCGGAAGAGGCGGTGCTCGGCTTCGAGTACGGCTTTTCGCTGGCCGAGCCGCGCGCGCTGACCATCTGGGAGGCCCAGTTCGGCGATTTCGCCAACGGCGCCCAGGTGGTGGTCGACCAGTTCATCTCGGCCGGCGAGCGCAAGTGGCTGCGCATGTCCGGTCTCGTGATGCTGCTGCCGCACGGCTACGAGGGCCAGGGTCCGGAGCATTCCTCCGCCCGTCTGGAGCGCTATCTGCAGATGTGCGCCGAGGACAACATGCAGGTCGCCAACTGCACGACGCCGGCGAACTACTTCCACATCCTGCGCCGGCAGATGAAGCGCGACTTCCGCAAGCCTCTGATCCTGATGACGCCGAAATCGCTGCTGCGCCACAAGCGGGCGGTCTCGAAGCTGTCGGAGCTGGCCCAGGAATCCTGCTTCCACCGTCTGCTGTGGGACGATGCCGAGATCCGCGAAGGCGAGAAGATCAAGCTCGCCAAGGACGACAAGATCCGTCGCGTGGTCATGTGCTCCGGTAAGGTCTATTACGACCTGTACGAGGAGCGCGAGAAGCGCGGCATCGACGATGTCTACCTGCTCCGGCTCGAGCAGCTCTATCCCGTGCCCGCCAAGGCGCTGGTGACTGAGCTCGCCCGCTTCAAGAATGCCGAGATGGTCTGGTGCCAGGAAGAGCCCCGCAACATGGGGGCCTGGAACTTCATCGAGCCCTATCTGGAATGGGTGCTCAACCAGATCGAGGCCAAGCACCGCCGGCCGCGCTACGTCGGCCGCGCCGGCGCGGCGGCGACCGCGACCGGCCTCATGTCGAAGCATCTCGCGCAACTCGAGGCCTTCCTCGACGAGGCCCTAACCGAATAAGCCCGACCCTCAAGGACGACGAGAATGGCGATGGAAATCCGCGTACCGACGCTTGGTGAATCCGTAACCGAAGCGACGGTGGGCCAATGGTTCAAGAAGCCCGGCGATGCCGTGGCCCAGGACGAGCCGCTGGTCGAGCTCGAGACCGACAAGGTCACCGTCGAGGTGCCCGCACCCGCGGCCGGCACCCTGTCGGAGATCGTCGTCGAGGAAGGCGAGACCGTCGAGGTCGGCGCCCTGCTCGCCCAGTTCGCCGAAGGCGTCGCCGGCGCCGCGCCCGCCCCGAAGGCGGAGAAGCCGGCCGCGGCTCCGAAGGCCGAGGCGGCCGCTCCTGCTGCTGCCGGCGCGGCCAAGGGACCGGAGATGCCGCCATCGCCGGCCGCCGGCAAGATGCTCGCCGAGAAGGGCATGTCCGCCGATCAGGTTTCGGGCTCCGGCAAGCGCGGTCAGGTGCTGAAGGAAGACGTTCTGAAGGCGCTGGAGACCGGCATCACCGCCCCGGTGGAGAAGCCCCAGGCCGCCCGCGCGCCGGTCGCAGAGGACGATGCCGCCCGCGAGGAGCGGGTGCGCATGACCAAGCTGCGCCAGACCATCGCGCGCCGCCTCAAGGACGCCCAGGACACGGCGGCCATGCTGACGACGTTCAACGACGTCGACATGGGCGCGGTGATGGATCTGCGCAAGCAGTACAAGGAGCTGTTCGAGAAGAAGCACGGCGTGCGCCTCGGCTTCATGGGCTTCTTCGTCAAGGCGGTGATCCAGGCGCTGAAGGAGATCCCGGCGGTCAACGCCGAGATCGACGGCACCGATCTCGTCTACAAGAACTACTACCATGTCGGCGTCGCCGTCGGCACCGACAGGGGCCTGGTCGTGCCGGTGGTGCGCGACGCCGACCAGATGGGCCTCGCCGAGATCGAGAAGACCATCGGCGACTACGGCCGGCGCGCCCGCGACGGCAAGCTCGGCATCGACGAGATGCAGGGCGGCACCTTCACCATCACCAATGGCGGCGTCTACGGCTCACTGTTGTCGACACCGATCCTCAACATGCCGCAGTCGGGCATCCTCGGCATGCACCGCATCGAGGAACGTCCCGTCGCCCGCAACGGCCAGGTGGTGATCCGCCCGATGATGTATCTGGCGCTCAGCTACGATCACCGCATCGTCGACGGCAAGGAAGCCGTGACCTTCCTCGTGCGCATCAAGGAATCGATCGAGGACCCGCAGCGGCTCGTGCTGGATCTGTAACCCGAGAACAGGTTGGAGCAATGTCCCCGGAGTTCCTCCTCACAGCGCTCGTTGTCGTGCTGATTCCGGGAACCGGGGTGATTTACACGGTGGCGACCGGTCTCACCGCCGGTCGCCGGGAAAGCATCGCCGCTGCCTTGGGGTGCACCCTGGGAATCGTGCCGGCGCTTCTTGCGTCCGTGGTCGGCCTTGCCGCGATCTTCCATACAAGCGCGCTGGCCTTCCAGATCCTGAAATACATTGGCGCCGCCTACCTGCTCTATCTCGCCTGGCAGACCCTGAAGGAATCCGGGCCTATGCAGATCGGCAATCAGAAACCAGCGCACCGCAGCCTTTTAGCCATCGCCCGCACCGGTTGCCTGATCAACGTGCTGAACCCGAAGCTCTCGGTGTTCTTCCTCGCCTTCCTGCCCCAGTTCATACACGTCGGCGACAGAGTCGCGGCAGGCTCTCCCACCGCGCAGATGCTGTTCCTGGGCGCGGTCTTCATGGCTATGACCTTCGTCGTCTTCGTCAGCTACGGGATGTTCGCCGCCCTCGTCGGCGAGCGCGTCCTGCGCTCGCAGACGGTTCTCAAATGGATGCGCCGCACCGTTGCTGCCGCCTTCGCGGGCTTCGGGCTGCGTCTCGCTTTCGCAGGCCGCTGACCGGCGGCCGGAGCGACATCAGTCGCAACGACTTCAAACATAAAGAGGCAGTCCAATGGCTTCATACGATCTCGTCATCATCGGTTCCGGCCCGGCCGGCTACGTCTGCGCCATTCGCGCGTCGCAACTCGGCATGAAGGTCGCCGTCGTCGAGAAGCGCGCGACCTACGGCGGCACCTGTCTCAATATCGGCTGCATCCCGTCGAAGGCGCTTCTGCACGCCTCCGAGATGTTCGAAGAGGCCGGCCACGGGCTCGAGAAGCTCGGGGTCAAGGTCGGCGCGCCGAAGCTCGACCTTAAGGCCATGATGGCCCACAAGGACGGCACGGTGAAAGGCAATGTCGACGGCGTCGCCTTCCTGTTCAAGAAGAACAAGATCGACGGCGTCATCGGAACGGGCCGCATCGTCGCGCCCGGCAAGGTCGAGGTGACGCCCGAGACGGGCGACAAGCAGGTCCTCGAGGCCAAGAACATCGTCATCGCCACCGGCTCCGATTCCACGCGCCTGCCCGGCATCGACGTCGACGAGAAGCGCATCGTCACCTCGACCGGCGCGCTGTCGCTGTCGAAGGTGCCCGGCAAGCTGCTGGTGATCGGCGCCGGCGTCATCGGCCTCGAGCTCGGCTCGGTCTGGGCGCGCCTCGGCGCGGAGGTAACGGTCGTCGAGTTCCTCGACCGCATCCTGCCCGGCATGGACGGCGAGGTCGCCAAGCAGTTCCAGCGCATGCTTCAGAAGCAGGGCTTCACCTTCAAGCTCGGCTCCAAGGTCACCGGCGTCGACGCCACGGGCAAGACGCTGAAGGTCTCCGTCGAACCCGCCAAGGGCGGCGACGCGGAGCAGCTGGACGCCGACGTGGTGCTGATCGCCGTCGGCCGCGTCCCCTACACCGAGGGCCTCGGCCTGAAGGAGGTCGGCGTCGAGCTCGACGAACGCGGCCGGGTGAAGACCGACGACCACTACAAGACCACGGTCGACGGCATCTACGCCGTCGGCGACGTCATCGTCGGACCGATGCTCGCCCACAAGGGCGAGGAAGAGGGTGTCGCGGTCGCGGAGCTCCTTGCCGGCCAGGCCGGTCACGTGAACTACAACGCCATTCCCGGCGTCGTCTACACGCGCCCGGAAGTCGCCTCGGTCGGCAAGACCGAGGAGGAGCTGAAGGAGGCCGGCATCGCCTATGTGACCGGCAAGTTCCCCTTCTCCGCCAACGGCCGCGCCCGGGCCATGAACGCGACCGACGGCTTCGTGAAGGTTCTCGCCGATGCCAAGACCGACCGGGTCCTGGGCGCCCACATCGTCGGCCCCGTCGCCGGCGAGCTGATCGCGGAACTGACCGTGCTGATCGAGTTCGGCGGCTCGGCCGAGGATCTGGCCCGCACCTGCCATGCTCACCCGACCCTGTCGGAAGCCGTCCGCGAGGCGGCGCTGGCGGCGGGCAAGCGCGCCATCCACATCTGACGCGGGCGACATCTGACTAACGGCGGCCGGGCGTTACTTCCGGCCGCTCAGCGTGAACCAGCCCACGCCGCCGATGACAAGCACGGCGCCGATCATATCGCGCGTGCCCAGCACCTCGCCGAGAACGATGGCGGCAAGCAGGATCGTGGCGACCGGCGACAGCATGCCGATGGTCGAACTGGCCTGCGCGGTGATGTGCTGCAGCGCCGCGTTCATCAGGAAGGTCGGGGCGATCGTCGCGACAACGGCAAGCAGGATCGCATAGCCCCACCCCGCCGGGGTGATCGCGAGCGCGGATACCGGCTCGCTCACCACGAACCCCGCGATCGCCAGCACCGCCACCGCGATCATCGTCACGCAGGTGAATAGCCGCGGCCCCATCCGGCCGATGATCTCGCGGGCGAACAGCACATACAGCGCGAAACAGATCGCCGACCCCAGCACCAGGCCGGCGCCGAGCGCGACATCGCCATCCGTCGTTCCCAGCTTGCCGTAGAAGATGACGGCGAGGCCGACATAGCTGATCGTAAACGCGACCACGGCGCGAACCTGCACCGGAAAGCGGAAGAAGAGCGCGCCGAAGATCACCACGAACAGCGGATAGGTCATCAGGATCAGGACGTTGAGCTGGGCCGGGATCAGGTCGAGCCCGAGAAAGTCGAGATACATCGCGACCCAGTAGCCGAGCACCCCGATCAGCACGGCCTTGGCGAACAGGCCGAAGCCGGGCAGGCCCTCGCCGCGCCGGCGCCGGTCGCGCAGCGACAGCGCGCCGACGATCAGATAGACCGGCAGCGACAGCATCATGCGTAGCGCCAGCAGCGCCTCGACCCCGACACCCTCCGCATAGGCGAGCTTGATGAAGATCGCCTTGGAGGAAAACGTCAGCGCGCCGATAACGGCGAAGACATAGCCGATGATGAGGCTTCGCGGGGAGCCGGACGGTTCCGCTTCCTTGCGAACGACGACCGGAACTTCGGGTGCGGCCGTTTCCGGCGGCACGGCCTCGTCGCGGAGATCCCGCGGTCGGCCGGACGGGATAGTGGTCATCAAAATCGCGTATCACGGCTTCGTGGACCCGGCCAGCGCGGAAAACGCAAGGGGGCTATTCGGACCGCGCTAGACCCGTGCGACGGCGCGCGGTCTCCATGCTCTGCGTCGGCACGGGCTTGCCGGCGAGCGCGGGCACGAAGCGCACGCGCGCACGGCTGCGTTCCTTCGCCGGAACCGCCGCATAGAGCTGCTTCGTCGCCTCGACCAGCAGCACGCCCGGCGGCATCGCCCGGATGACGGTGCCGGCCCGCTCCCACGCCGCGGCCGAGCGGATCATGAAGCGTCCGCGGAACGGCGGCACCCAAAGCACCTCGCCCCAGCTGTTCGGTGTGAACAGCGTGTCGCGCAGCAGCCTGACGATCTGGGAGCGGCTGTAGGGCCGCCCCTGCCCGAACGGGGTATGCTCGAAGCGCGCCCACAGGCCGCGCCGGTTCGGCACCAGCACCGCCAGGCGGCCGCCCGGTGCCAGCACCCGCCAGGCTTCCCGCAGCAGGTCGCGCGGCTGCTCCGACATTTCCAGGCAATGGACCAGCACGAGCCGGTCGACCGTGCCGTCGCCGAGCGGCAGTTGCGTCTCGTCGACGAGCGTGGACGAAGACGGCCCGTCGGCCGGCCAGTTCACCACACCCTGCTCCGCCGGCATGAAGGCCAGCGTGCATTCCGATTCCTCGCGGAAGACACCGAGCATAGGCCCGGCATAGCCGAGCCCGACCACCGTCAGGCCGGAAAGATCCGGCCACAGCCGCCGCAGCCGATGCACCAGCAGCCGTCGCGTGGTCTGCCCCAGGCCGGTGGCATAGAAGTCCCTGAGATCGACGATATCTAGATACATCTCGCCTCGACGAAATCCGGTCGTTCGGGGTTGGCCCGTTTCGCTCCCGGATGATAGGTAACCTGGAACCCTTTCTGAAGTGCCCCACGCGGACCGGTTTCAAGGGGCCAGCGCCGAGGAGAAACGCCATGCTAGGGCTCGAGATCCGACTGTTCCCCTGCCTCAGCGACAATTACGGCGTGCTGATCCACGACGGGGCCGCCGGCGTCACCGCGTCGATCGACGCGCCGGAGGCGGCGGCCGTCGAAGAGGCGCTCGAGGAAGCAGGCTGGACGCTGACCCATATCCTCGTCACCCATCACCATGCCGATCACACCCAGGGCATCCCCGCCCTGAAGGCCCGATACGGCTGCAAGGTCGTCGGACCGCGCGCCGAGGCTGACAAGGTGCCCGGAATCGACGAGAGCCTGGGCGAAGGCGATACCTTCCAGTTCGGCCGCTACGAGGCGCGGATCTTCGACACGCCCGGCCATACCCTCGGCCATATCGCCTGGTGGTTTCCCGATGCGGGCATCGTCTTCGCTGGCGATACCCTGTTCGCGCTCGGCTGCGGCCGCGTCTTCGAGGGCACGATGGAGCAGATGTGGGGCTCGCTGGAGAAGCTCGCACGGCTGCCACGCGAGACGCTGCTCTATTGCGGCCACGAGTACACCCAGGCGAACGCGAGATTTGCCGTCACGATCGAGCCGGACAACGTCCACCTTCAGGCCCGCGTCGGCGAGATCGACGAGAAGCGCGCCCGCGGCGAGCCGACGATCCCCTCGACCATCGGCGCCGAGCTCGCGTCCAATCCGTTCCTGCGCGCCGACCGCGACGAGGTGAAGATGGCCGTCGGCATGCCGAACGCCGACCCGGCGGCGGTCTTCGCAGAAATCCGCCGGCGAAAGGACAATTTCTGATGGATACGAAAGTGTCGGCGATGACCGCCGAGGACGTCATCGCGCTCTTGAAGATGCAGCCGCATCCCGAAGGCGGCCATTTCGTCGAGACCTTCCGCGACACCCATCCGGCCGGCGCGCGCGATCACTCGACCGGCATCTACTTCCTGCTGCGATCGGGCGAATTCAGCCACTGGCACAAGGTCGACGCCAGCGAGATGTGGCACTGGTACGCCGGCGCGCCGCTGGCGCTGCACATCAGCACAGACGGCAAGGCGGTGACGACGCAACGGCTGGGCAACGACCTTGCCGCCGGCGAGCGCCCGCAGGCCGTGGTTCCGCCGCATGCCTGGCAGGCCGCCGAGAGCCTCGGCGCGTGGACGCTGGTCGGCTGCACCGTCGCCCCCGGCTTCGATTTCGCCGGTTTCGAACTGGCCCCGAAGGACTGGCGTCCGGGCTGATTCGGCGAACGGTCTACGCCCGGCGGTCGGACCTGCTCCCCACCAGGAACGTGAGTCCCGCCAGGACGGCGAGGATCAGCGAGAAGGGTATCGAGGCCCAGGCAAAAAGGCCAAGGCCGATCGGGTTGCCGTCCGGCGGACCGAAAGCGGTGTAGAGCAGGATCGGGGACCATCCGAGTACAAGAACGGCCAGCGCCGCGCGCATGAGATTGGCGGACATGAACGGTCCCAAGGGTTGTTATCCAATTGCTCTATGACAACCCAGGATTTTAAAAATTCGGTTTCGCCGATCCGCGGAATCGAATGGCCGGCGTTTGCGACTTGCTAACCTGATCGGTGCCGGCTTTCACACCGGCACCGAAAAGAGCCTCAGAGCATCGCCACGCGGCCCGTCGCAAGGTCGTAGACCCCGCCGACGATTTCGATGCGACCGGCATCCGCGGCTTCGGCGATGATGGCGCTGCCCTTGACGAGGGCCTTCTGCGTCAAGCGGACGTTTTCCTTCGTCGCCTCGGCGAGAAGATCCTTCGGATCATTCGCCTTCGCCGCAATCACGGCCGGCTCGATCCCGTTGATCAGGCCGGGCAGGTGACCCGGCAGGACAGCGTCGTCGCGAACAGTGCTGATGGCCGCGTTGACGGCACCGCAGCTCGTGTGGCCGAGCACCATGACGAGCGGCGTCGACAGGAACTTGACGCCGAACTCGAGGCTCGCCAGCCCGTCCGGCGAAACGATGTTGCCGGCCACCCGGACGACGAACAGATCGCCGGGGCCCTGATCGAAGGCGAGTTCGGGCGCGACGCGCGAATCCGCGCAGCTCAGGATCGCGGCGATCGGATGCTGGCCGAGCGTACGGGCGGCCCGCCCGGCGGAGTTGTCGCGCGGCTCCGCCTTATTGGAGGCGTAGCGTTCGTTGCCTTCGAGCAGGCGCTTCAGCGCGTCGGACGGCGATATCGCGTTCTGCGGCGTGCCCGACTCTTCGGCCATCGCCAGTCCCGGCAAGGCCATGGATGCGGCGGCAAGCCCGGCAATGCCGGTTACGAAGCCGCGCCGAGACAGACTGGTGCGACCGGTGGTCGCGCATTTCTCACACATGGAGGTCATCCTGTTACCCAATGAAGCCGGCCATAGGACATGGAATCGCTGAAGAAATCGTTCCACCGGCCGACAAAGTTGGATCGAAGGGGATCAGCGGGGCGTTCGCCCCCAGATCAGATCCCTGGCCGCGACGGCCGCGCCGCCGGTGATCAGCACGCAGGCCAGTGCGATCGCCCAGGTCGCCTCGGCGAACCCCGCGGCGATCAGGATGACGGTCGACAAGAGGGGGGCGGCGTAGGAACTCGCGCCGAGCACCTGGATGTCGCCGTGCTTGACGCCGTAGTCCCAGACGTAGAAGGCGGCGCCAACCGGCATCAGCCCGAGCGCCAGGACGGCGGCCCATTCTGATGCGGTGGCCGGCCACACCGTCGTCTCGAGCATGAGGTGCGCAATCGTCGACAGCACCGCAGTCACGAGACAGAACCCTGTCACCACGTCCGTCGACACACCGGAAAAGCGGCGCGACAGCACGGAATAACCGGACCAGATCAGGGCGCAGGCGAGCGCGGCGGCATAGCCGAAGGCGTAGTCCTGGTTGAACGCCAGGCCGCGCCCGCCGGTGACGATCAGCGCTGCGCCGGCCAGACCGAGAAGGCCGCCGATCACGTGATGGGGTCTGAGCCGCTCGCCGGGCAGCAGCGCCGAGAACAGGACGATCAGGAGCGGCCACAGATAGGCGATCAGCCCGGCTTCGACCGCCGGCGCGTTACGCAGCGCGGTAAAGTAGAAGAAGTGATAGCCGAACAGCCCGCCGACGCCGAGCAGCCAGACCATCGCCGGCTGCCTGAGGCTCGCGCGCGCCGACGGCACGCCGACCCAACGCACCAGCCCGATCGAACCGCCGATGAAAAAGCATATCGCCGCCAATTGGAACGGCGGCACCTTGCCGCTCGCCGCCGTGAACAGCGCGAGCAGCGACCACATCAGGACGGCGGTGAAGCCGATCGCAGTGGCCCGCAGTCGGGCTCGGCGATCGATCGTGAGCGTGGACGCGTCCATGGGGTAGCGCAGTGCCACAACCGGGCGGAGCAGACAAGCGGATCCTCGTGTCGGAATGCGGTGCGGCCGGCCCGCGCGGCTCAGACGATGACCAGCAGATAGGCGGCATAGCCGCCGAGCAGCACCGCGCCTTCCGACCGGCTCAGCCGCGCGCCGGTGGCCGCGAACACGGTCATGAGCAGCATCACGCCGATCATCACGGGGATATCGAAGCGTACAACCTCCGCCGGCACCGCGATGGGGTGCGTGAGCGCGGTGACGCCGGCGATACCGAGGACGTTGAAGACGTTCGAACCGACGATGTTGCCGTAGGCGATATCGGATTGCTTGCGCATCGCGGCGACGAACGAGGTCGCGAGTTCGGGCAGCGAGGTTCCGATCGCCACGACCGTCAGGCCGATCACCGTGTCGGATACACCAGCGGTCTGGGCCAGATCGACGGCGCCGTCGACCAGCAGCCGTCCGCCCACCACAAGGCCGGCGAACCCGGCGAGAACGAGGCCGATCTCGCGCGCAACGGCGATCGCCCCGGCTTTCGGCGCGTCATTGCCGGCGCCTTCGTCGGAACCCGGCACCTTCCGTCTTTCCTGATGCCAGACCAGGATCAGGTAAACGGCAAGGCCGAGCACCAGGATCGCCCCGTCTGTCCGGGTCAGGACACCGCCCATGGTCAGCGCCGCCAGCGCGAGCGCGGCCGCCACCATGATGCCGCCGTCGCGCACGACGCTGCGGGTCGGGCAAGGGATCGGCGAGACGAGCGCGGCAATACCGATGATCAGCAGGACGTTGGCGATGTTGGAGCCGACGATGTTGCCGATGGCGATGCCGGGCGCACCGGCGAAGGCCGCCTGCAGGCTCGTCACCAGTTCCGGCATGGACGTGCCGAACCCGACGACCGTCAGGCCGATCATCAGGGGCGAAACACCCAGGCGAAGGGCGAGAAGCACCGAACCACGCACCAGAATCTCGCCGGCCAGGAACAGCAGCACCAGCCCGCCGAGCAGGAACAAAGCGGTGGTCATGGAAGCGGGCTCCGGAATGGCGTAATTCGGGATAAGCGCGGATATGTGGTGTCGCCGACACGGGCGCAAGGCCTCGGCCGGGAATTCGCCGAAGGCGCCGCGTCGCTCCCCTTCGGGTTGGACGCCGCCGGCGCGAAAGGAAAACGCCCGCCCCGCGGCGGGGCGGGCGTCATTCGAGCCCGTTCCGGCTCAGACCATGTACTGGCCGCCGTTGGCGGTCAGCGTCGAGCCGGTGATGAAGCCGGCATCGTCTGCGGCCAGGAAAACGACGCACCGCGCGATCTCCTCCGGCTCGCCGAGACGGCCGACCGGAATCTGCGCGACGATCGACTCCAGCACCTTCTCGGGAACGGCACGGACCATGTCGGTGCCGATATAGCCCGGGCAGATCGCGTTGACGGTGACGCCCTTGCGTGCGTTCTCCTGGGCCAGCGCCTTGGTGAATCCGATATCACCGGCCTTGGCGGCGGAATAGTTGGTCTGGCCCATCTGGCCCTTCTGGCCGTTGATCGACGAGATATTGACGATGCGCCCGAAGCCGCGCTCGCGCATGCCCTCGATCACCGGACGGCACATGTTGAACAGCGAACCGAGATTGGTGTCGATCACCGCCTTCCACTGCTCCACCGTCATCTTGTGCAGCGTGGTGTCGCGCGTGATCCCGGCATTGTTCACCAGGATCTCAACCGGGCCGAGTTCGGCCTCGACCCTGGCGATGCCCGCGGTGCAGGCCTCGAAGTCCGAGACGTCCCATTTGTAGACCGGGATGCCGGTTTCGTCCTTAAACTTGGCGGCGGCCTCGTCGTTGCCGCCGTAGTTGGCCGCGACCGTGTAGCCCGCGGCCTTCAGGCCCTTGCAGATGGCTTCCCCGATACCGCGCGTTCCGCCGGTGACCAGTGCAACTCGTCCCACTTTTCGTCCCTCCCTTTAAACCGACCTGTCGCGAGGCCCGCTAGACTGGAAATAGACGCGGGCCGCGCGACGGTTCGATGCGAATGCGGAGCCGTCTCCGCGGTTCAGCGCTCGACGCACATGGCGACACCCATGCCGCCGCCGATGCAAAGCGTCGCCAGGCCCTTCTTGGCGTCACGCTTCTGCATTTCGAACAGCAGCGTATTGAGCACCCGCGCGCCCGAAGCACCGATCGGATGGCCGATGGCGATGGCGCCGCCGTTGACGTTGACGATCTCCGGGTTCCAGCCGAGGTCCTTGTTGACCGCGCAGGCCTGGGCGGCGAACGCCTCGTTGGCCTCGACGAGATCCAGGTCGTCGACCGTCCAGCCGGCCTTCTCCAGCGCCTTGCGGCTCGCCGGGATCGGCCCGGTTCCCATGATCGCCGGATCGACGCCGACGCTCGCCCACGAGACGATGCGCGCCATCGGCGTGACGCCGCGCTTCGCGGCTTCCTCGGCCGACATCAGCACCACCACGGCCGCGCCGTCGTTGATGCCACTGGCATTGCCCGCCGTCACCGAACCTTCCTTGTCGAAGGCCGGCCGCAGACCGGAAAGCGAGTCGATCGTCACGCCGTCGCGGATGTACTCGTCCTGATCGACGACGACGTCGCCCTTGCGGCCCTTGATCGTCACCGGAGTAATCTCGTCCTTGAACTTGCCGGCCTTCTTCGCCGCTTCCGCCTTGTTCTGCGAGGCGACGGCGAATTCGTCCTGCTGTTCGCGGGTGATCTGCCACTGCTTGGCGACGTTCTCGGCCGTGTTGCCCATGTGATAGCCGTTGAAGGCGTCCCACAGGCCGTCCTTGATCATCGTGTCGATCATCTTGTAGTCGCCCATCTTCACGCCGGTGCGCAGATGCTCGGCGTGCGGCGCCTGGCTCATCGATTCCTGACCGCCGGCCACGACGATCCCGGCCGAGCCGTCGGCGATCTGCTGCATGCCGAGCGCCACCGCGCGCAGGCCGGAACCGCACAGCTGGTTCATGCCCCATGCGGGCGTCTCGACGGGAATGCCGGCGCCGATCGACGCCTGGCGCGCCGGGTTCTGGCCGGCGGCGGCGGTCAGGATCTGCCCCAGGATCACCTCGCCGACATCCTCCGGCGCCACGCCGGCGCGCTCGAGCGCGGCCTTGATGGCGACCGTGCCGAGATAGGACGCCGGCACCGAGGACAGCGAACCATTGAACGAGCCGACCGGGGTACGGGCGGCGCTGGCGATGACGATTTCGGCACTCATGGGATCAGATCTCCTGTTCCGGGCATCCATAGCCGGGTTCACATTCTGTGGCCTTCCGGCGTATCCGGCGCTTCCGGACCCGCTTGGAAGGGCTTGTATAGCGCAATTGCGACGACACTGCTGTCGCATCCCGCCTTGTTTGCTGCATTGCAGTGTACCGAGTCAATTCGACTTGCGCCGTCTCTTGTTGCGGCGCGGCGAAAAACGGTGGCCCGGCGGACGAAAACTTCCTATCGTGGACATCAACTAACGATTGCGGGGGGCGCCGTTCCAGACGGCAAAGACGACGATGAGCAATGCAGAACAGCCGACGGTAATCAAGAAGTACGCCAACCGGCGTCTCTACAATACCGGCACCAGCACCTACGTGACGCTCGACGATCTGGCGGAGATGGTGAAGTCCGAGGACGACTTCGTTGTCATCGACGCCAAGAGCGGCGAGGACATCACCCGTTCGGTGCTCACCCAGATCATATTCGAGCAGGAAAGCCGCGGGCCGAACCTGCTGCCGATCAACTTCCTGCGCCAGCTCATCCGGTTCTACGGCGATAGCATGCAGAACCTGGTGCCGAGCTATCTCGATTTCTCGATGAGCTCGCTGACCCGCGAGCAGGAGAAATTCCGCGATCAGATGGCCAAGACCATCGGCGCCACCGCGATCGGGGCGATGGAGGACCAGGTCCGCCGCAACATGCAGATGTTCGAAAAGGCCGTGCGCATGTTCTCGCCCTTCGGCCAGGAGGGCGGGGAGCAGCCCGCCGCAGGCATGGCCAAGGCCGAAGAACCGAAGAAGACCGGGCAGGGCGATCCAGAGATCGAGTCGCTGAAGCGCCAGCTCTCCGACGTTCAGGACCGTCTCGACCAGATTTCCAAGAAACGCTGAGGGGCCTGAGGGCCCAGCGCGGACGCCGGCTATACGGCCGCCCGGATTTCGCCCGGCGCCGGGACATCTTCCAGCATCGGGAACAGGTGGCCCTGCAGGTAGTCGACGCCGAGATCCTCGAGGATCCGGGCGTCGGTCTCCGTCGTGACCTTTTCCGCGATGGTTTCGAGCCCGATGCGCCGGGCCAGCGATACCAGCGTCGCCACGAAGAAGCGATCGTCCTCGGTCTCCGCGATCCGTTCGATGAAGGCGCCGTCGATCTTCACGATGTCCGCGCCGAGCGATCGCAGATTGCGGAACGAGGTATGCCCAGCACCGAAATCGTCGATCGCGACCCTGCATCCCAGCTCGCGCACCGACCGGACGAACCCCACCGCCCGTTCCATGTCGCGGATCGCCATGGTCTCCGTGATTTCGACGATCATCCGGTGCGCGATATCGGGATGACGGCGCAGATGCGCGTGCAGCCGACCGAACCAGCTTCCGTCATAGGCGCTCACGGCGGACACGTTGATCGACAGGACGAGGGACGAATCCCGCACCAGCCTGGAAACGGCCAGATCGAGCGTGCGGTGATCGACGAGGCGCACGATGCCCAGCCGCTCCGCCGTCTCGATGAACGCACCGGCGGCGATTTGCGAGCCGTCGTCCAGATTTATCCGGCACAGGGCCTCGTGGAAGATAGGCTTGCGGTCGCCGACGGCGACGACCGGCTGCAGCACGAGGGCGATGCGGCCCTCGTTGAGCGCGGCGACGATCTGGGCGGCGACCTGGACGTTGTGCTTGCGGTCGGCGTCGCGCTGCGGTGAGGGCTCGTAAACGACGATCCCCGCGCAGCCGCGCACCCGCGCCTCGTCGAGCGCTTCCTGGGCATGCATCATCGCGTCGTTCGCGGTGCGTCCGTGGCGTGGCAACACGACCGCGCCGACGGATACCGTGACCGCCACCGAACCGGTTCCGGTCGAGATCGGCCCGGCGCCCACGGCGCGCGAGAACCGCGCGATGGCCACGCACAGGTCCGTGTCGGAGCAGGCATTGAGGACGATACCAAGCTTGTTGCCCGACAGGCGGCCGATGCAATCGTCGGCGCGCATCTCACGGCGAATCCGCCTGGCGACGCCCGCAATCACCTCATCGGCGATGTCGAACCCATAGGCGTCGTTCAGGATGGCCAGATTATCCACCGCCACCATGGCGAAGGCCGCGCTCGACTGGTGGCGGTCGGCCGTATTGATCGCGGCCGCCAACTCCTCGATCAGCCGTGGCCGGTTCAACCCGCCGGTCAGCTCGTCCTGATCGCTGCGATAGATCAACCGTTCGTCGCGGGCACGCCGCTCGTTGACCGCGCGCACCACGCCGCGCGCCCTGGCCGGCCTGCCGTCCGGACCGGCGTACCAGCGCCCGTTGTCCTCGATCCAGAGCTCCGTCTCGTCGGGATCCTCGGTCAGCAGCCGGTACTCTATGTGGTAGGCGACGCCTTCGCCTTCGTCGCGCTGCCCCGTGGCGGTGACGGCGTCGAAGCGGCCGGGGGGGCCCTTGGGGTCGACCAACCGGGCGTAGTCGCGGCCCGACGCGATCGCATCGGGGGGAACCTTGAGCAAGTCGGGCGCCGTGTTGCTCCAGATCAGCCGATCGGTCGCAAGATCCCAGTCATAGGCCATGACGCCTACGAGCGGCAGCACCTGCGTCGGGTCCAGAAGCTCCGACGCGGAGCGACACGCACCGGTCACGGTTGACTGGTCGGCAAGTCCAGCGATCTTCGCCAAATCCTGCTCCCGTTTGGCCAGAATGTGCAAAAAAGCGGCCTGGTCCGATCGTCCATCTTCCCGCCGTTAGGTTAAAATTTCCCCAACAAACTATCTCGGGTTGCGATCACTCCGCGGCAAAATAGGGTTAATATTCCGTTAGCGGTTGGCGCGGGGCTTGCTCCTCTTCGGGCAAGGGACCGATGCCGGTCCCGATCTGAAACGGAGACAGCGAATGACGCCGACACCGTCGTCCGTCAGGCCAGACATGATCGAAATCGGGACGGTTCCAGCAATCCGGCCGGCGGCCGATCCGGGTGCGGATGACCGCGACCGGCCGTCGCGGGGCAACGCGGCGTCCACCACGCAGAGCCACCTCCCCGTCCCGGCTGGTAGACAAGAGCCACCGATTCCCGGACAGGTCTCGGCATCCCTGCGGCCGCAGGCGCCGCTCGTCGCACAGCTCATCGCGACCCATCTGGGCCTGCCTCAGACGCGCAACCTGCGCCGTGCCGGCAATGACCAGGCCCGGTCGGCCTATCGTGATGCCGCGACGCTCGGCCCGGTGGCGCCCAGCCGCCGCGATCGCCGGATCTAGAATTCCGTCCCAGGAACCGATCGCGCCCAGAAACCGCTCGTTGCCGAGAAGCCGATCGCGCCTAGAAGCCGATCGCGCAGCCATCCTTGCGCGGGTCGGAGCCGCCGATCAGAACGCCGCGGTCGCGGTCGATCAGCACCATCTGGCCGCCCCCGAGCGGCATCCGGCGCCAGCCGATCTTGTGGCCCCGCTCGGCAAGCCCGGCGGCGGTCGCCTCGGGAACGCCCGTCTCCAGCATGGTCAGCGCGCCGTCGAAGAAGGCGCGCGGTGCATCGATCGCCGCCTGCGGGTCCATGCCGAAATCGATCAGGTTTCCGAGCACGTGCGCGTGGCCGCAGGCCTGGTACTGGCCGCCCATCACCCCGAACACCGCAAGCGGCAGCCCGTCGCGCATCAACAGCCCGGGAATCAGCGTGTGCATCGGGCGCTTGCGCGGCCCGACTTGATTGGGATGGCCGGACGCGGTGACAAAGCCGCTGGCCCGGTTCTGCATCGCGACGCCGCTCGTCTCTCCCACGATCCCCGATCCGAAGGAGTCGAACAGCGAATTGATGAACGAGACAGCCAGGCCGTCCTGGTCGACCACGCAGAGATAGACCGTATCGGTGGCGTCGCGCGGGTCCACGGGACCGGGATCGGGCATGCGGCGGTCGGGCCGGATTCGCGCGGCCAGCCGGTCGACATACGCGTCTTCGAGCAGCATCGCGGCCGGGACGTCCGCCGTCTCCGGATCACTAACGAACCGGTCGCGACAGGCATAGGCAAGCCGCGCCGCCTCGAGCTCCAGATGCAGCCGCTCCGCGCCGACCGGATCGAGACCCGACAGCTCGAAGCGCGACAGGATTGACAACATCAGCAGCGCGACGATGCCCTGCCCGTTCGGTGGTAATTCGCCGACCGAAACCGAGCGATAGGGCGACAGCATCGGCTCGACCCAGTTCGCCTCCACGGCCGCCAGATCCTCCAGCGCCATACAACCGCCGCGACGAGCGATCGCGGCGATCATGTCCTCGGCCACCACCCCGGTATAGAACCCGGACGGCCCTTCGGCGGCCACCTTGCGCAACGTCGCGGCAAGCGCGGGATATCTCATCACGTCGCCGACGGACGGCGCGCGCCCCTCGGCCGTCAGGTAATGCCGGCGCCCGCCCACATCCCGCGAAAGCCGGTCGACCTCGCCGGCCCAGTCGGCGGCGACGCGCGGGGCCACCGCGATCCCGCGTTCGGCGATATCGATCGCAGGCGCCAGCGCCGCGTCGAGCCCGATCGTGCCGAACCGCTCCAGGAGTCGTGCCCAGGCATCGACGGCGCCGGGCACCGTCACCGAGCAGCCGTGGCTGCCCGCCAGAGCGTCCGGACCCGCATCGGCAACCCGTTCCGGCGTCAGCGCGGCCGGTGCCGTGCCGGAGCCGTTGAGGCCGTGCAGGGTGCCGTCCGGCTCGGCGACGATGGCGAAGCAGTCGCCGCCCATCGACGTCATGTGCGGCTCGGCCAGCGGCAGGATCGCCGCCGCGGTGATCGCCGCGTCGACGGCGTTGCCGCCACGCTTCAGGACGTCGAGCGCGGCATCGGACGCCAGCGGATGCGAGGTCGCGACAAGGCCGCCGGTGGCGTAGACCGCCGAGCGGCCGGGCTTCTGGAAGTCCCGGGTCATGCAGGTCAGGCGTCGCCGTGCGGGCCGACGGCGAAATCGCGCCGGGCCCCGCGGATCGTGATCGAGAAACCGGCGACGACATCGACGAAGGCGATCGCCGTCATCAGGAAGAAGGTGGACGTCGCGGCCCGCGGGACGAGCAGGAACTCGATGACGCAGCCGACGAAGACGACGGTCGACAGTATATGGTCGACGATCGATCCGGAACCGGTGTGGGTCGCCTTCAGGATCTCGATGAACAGGAAGACCAGCGCGACCAGCAGGAAGATGTCCGAGGCCGTCGCGGTCCAGACCGCGCCCGACGACATGGCCAGCGAGAACAGCGGCGCCTGCCAGTCGACGCCGCCGAAAACGAATTCGAGGACGTTGTAGCCGATCAACGGCAATATCATCAGCGGGACGCCGTACATGACCGGTCTCCGTCGCGAATCGCTTGGTTGGCGTTTCCTGACATCTTGCAGACCGGGGAGGCCGGGGCAAACCCCGTCTCGGCCCGCAAAACGAAAAAGGCCGGCACGAGGCCGGCCTTGTCGTTCAGTCGTGTCGAAGCGGGCGAACTCAGTCGCTGTCCTTCGGCTGCAGCACCTGACGGCCGCGATACATACCGGTCTTCAGGTCGACATGGTGCGGACGGCGCAGTTCGCCCGAGTCCTTGTCCTCGACATAGGTCGGCGCCTTCAGCGCATCGGCGGAACGCCGGTGACCGCGCTTCATCGGCGTGGTTTTCCTTTTCGGTACGGCCATTTCTCATCTCCTGCAAACGGCAACACCGCAGGCGCCCGAAGGAGCGATCCGCTCCCGGCGGCCCCGGCGAAAGTACGGAAGTCGGCAGGCTTATAGCGCCAAGTAAAGCAAAACGGAAGTCCGCATCGACGCCAAATCTCTAATTGTCCGGCTGGATGCATGTCACATAGGCGCCGGCCTGGCGGGTACGCTTTTCGACGATTCCGGCAAGATGGGCGGTGGAGCGGCCCGGTTTCACCGGGTTCCGCACCAAAGGATTGGGCAGGATCGCGGCCAGTCGCGCCGACTGGCGCAGCGACAGCTGCGCCGCCGGCACGCCGAACCAGTGCTGCGCCGCCGCCTCGGCGCCGAACACGCCCGGCCCCCATTGGACGACGTTCAAGTAAATCTCGATCATCCGCCGCTTCGACCAGACCAGATCCATGTAATAGGCCAGCGGCACCTCCAGCGCCTTGCGCACATAGCTGCGCGACTGCCACAGGAACAGGTTCTTGGCGACCTGCATGGGGATGGTGCTCGCCCCCCGCGACGCATCCGAATCGATGACCTCGCGCACCGCCGACCAGTCGACGCCGGCGTGTTCGCAGAACTTCCCGTCTTCCGACATGATGACGGCATAGGCGAGGTTCGGCGCGATGTCGGTGAGCGGCACCCACTGTTTCTTCACCGCCACCCCGGACAGGCGGGTCCAGGCCTCGAGGCTGGAGAACGGCGGCGGCACGACCGCGTAGACCGGAACCAGTACGATCGGCAGGGCGGCCAGCACCAAAGCGACGATCGCGGCCAAGCGCAGGATCCGCCGCAGCGGGCTTCGCCGCGGTTTCTTCTTTCCGCCATTCCGTTTCTGTCCCGCAGCCTTCGCCCCGCCTTTCGGGGCGGGCTTGCGGGAAGGCTTCGCCGTTGCCATCGGCTGGCAATAGCGCCTCTGCCGGTCGGCCGGCAACCTTTCCCGCGATTTCATCGAACCCGCCGCACAGCGGTTGCCATCGCCGCGCGCCTCGGCCACAGTCGCCGCGAACAGCGACAGAGTCGGGTCGGGGACACCGGAAAAGCATGGCGACAACAGACTTCGAAGCCGACCTGGCGACGACCGGAAAGCAGGTGGATGCCGCGCTCGAGGCCCTTCTCGGCGAAAGGGTCCTGCCCACGGGCCGCCTCGGCGATGCCATGCGCCACGCCGTCCTTGGCGGCGGCAAGCGGTTGCGGCCCTATGTCGTGCTGCGCAGCGCCGAACTGTTCGCCATTCCGGAAGCCGCCGCCATGCCGACGGCCTGCGCGCTGGAACTGCTGCATTGCTACAGCCTCGTCCACGACGACCTGCCGGCGATGGACGATGACGATCTGCGCCGCGGCCGGCCGACCGTTCACCGCGCCTATGACGAGGCAACCGCGATCCTCGCCGGCGACGCCCTGCTGACGCTTGCCTTCGAAGTCGTGTCCGCGCCCGCGCCGCAGGCCGATCCGGCGATTTCCGCGACGCTGGTCCACACGCTTGCCCGCGCCGCCGGGGCCACCGGCATGGCCGCGGGCCAAATCCTGGATCTCGAGGCCGAAGGCCGCTTCGACGGCGGCGAACCGTTGTCGCTGTCGGAGTCGCAGGTCAGTCATCTGCAATCGCTGAAGACCGGCGCGCTGTTCCGCTTCGCCGCCGAGGCCGGCGCGATCCTCGGCAAGGCGAGCCCGGAAGACCGCGTCCGTCTCGTCCGCTACGGCGCCGCGCTGGGCCGCGCCTTCCAGATCGCCGACGACCTGCTCGACGAGGAGGCAAGCCCGGAGGAGCTGGGAAAGGCGACCGCCAAGGATCGGGCCAGGGGCAAGGCGACATTGCCCGCCGTCATCGGCAAGGGGGCGGCGCGGGAAAAGCTCGCTGAAGCCGTATCGGCAGCGCGCGAAGCGCTCGTGCCCTATGGCGACCGGGCCTCCCGCCTGCTGGCGGCGGCCGATTTCGCGGCGACTAGACGGAATTAGGCGGCTCGGTCGGACGGGACCGATAGCGGCGCCTTGAATCAGGATGAAGACGTCTCATCTATACGGACCGGGGACGGCCCCACGCATTGCGCGACTTCCGGATGAGGACGACCTCATCGACAGCAATTGAGGTGGGATATGCCGTGGCTCTTCCTTTTCGGCGCAGGGGTCTTCGAGATCTTCTGGGCCCTCGGCCTGAAATACACTGACGGATTCACGCGGCTGTGGCCGTCGCTCGGCACCGCCGCGTCGATGGTCATCAGTTTCTTCCTGCTCGGCCTCGCGCTCCGCGACCTGCCGCTGGGCACCGCCTATGCCATCTGGACCGGGATCGGGACCGTCGGGACGGCGATCCTCGGCATGGTCCTCTTCGGCGAACCGTCGGACGCGCTGCGGCTCTTTTGCATCGGCCTGATCCTCGCCGGCATCGTCGGGCTCAAGCTGTTCACCCCGCACTGAAGCAAAGCACGGGGGCGAAGCGCCGGAGCGAAACACTCGGGCGAGGCGGACCGGTCCTATTCGGCCGCGTCCGCGCCCGTCCCTTGCCCGAAGCGGCGCTCGATGTAGTCGATCACGATCTGCTTGAAGTCGGCCGCGATGGTCGCCCCGCGCAGGGTCATCGCCTTGCTGCCGTCGATGAAGACGGGCGCGGCCGGCTGCTCGCCCGTGCCGGGCAGCGAGATGCCGATATCGGCATGCTTTGATTCGCCCGGGCCGTTGACGATGCAGCCCATCACCGCGACGTTCATCGCCTCGACGCCGGGATATGTTTCCCGCCACACCGGCATTTCGTCGCGGATGAAATCCTGGATGTCCCGCGCGAGTTCCTGGAACACCGTCGAGGTCGTCCGCCCGCAGCCGGGGCAGGCCGTGACGACGGGCACGAAGGTTCGCAGCCCCATCGTCTGCAGCATCTCCTGGGCGACCTGCACCTCCTTGGTGCGGTCGCCGCCCGGCTCCGGCGTCAGCGAGACGCGGACCGTGTCGCCGATGCCTTCCTGCAGCAGCACCGCCATGCCGGCCGTCGAGGCGACGATGCCCTTCGATCCCATGCCGGCTTCGGTGAGCCCGAGATGCAGCGCGTGGTCGCTGCGGCGCGCGAGCATCCGGTAGACGGAAATCAGGTCCTGCACCTGGCTGACCTTGGCCGACAGGATGATGCGGTCGCGCGGAAGCCCGATCGCCTCGGCCCGCTCGGCGGACAATAGCGCCGACAGCACGATCGCCTCGTGCATCACCGCGCGCGCCGACTTCGGCGTCGCGGAGGCCGCGTTCTCGTCCATCAGCCGGGTCAGCAGTTCCTGATCCAGCGAGCCCCAGTTGACGCCGATCCGCACCGGCTTGCCATATCGCAGCGCCGTCTCGATCATCGCCGAGAACTGGCGGTCGCGCTTCTCGCGAAAGCCGACATTGCCCGGATTGATCCGGTATTTGTCGAGCGCCTCGGCGCAGGCCGGATGCTCCGCCAGGAGCTTGTGGCCGATATAATGGAAGTCGCCGACGAGCGGCACGGTGACGCCGCGGGCCAGAAGCGCGTCGCGGATATGCGGCACCGCGGCGGCGGCCTCGTCGCGATCGACCGTGATCCGCACGAGCTCGGAGCCGGCTCGCGCGAGCGCGGCGACCTGGGCGACGGTACCGTCGATATCGGCGGTGTCCGTATTGGTCATCGACTGGACGACGACAGGGTGGTCGCCGCCGACGAAGACCCCGTTATCAGCGGCCCCGACCAGCACGCCGACCGTCTTGTGCCGCGGGGCGGGACCGAACTCCTCGAACTCAGCTGCGTCCATTGCGTATCGCTTCCTACTGCACCGAACCGCGCCGCGAGCCGCCGGCGCAATGGCTGCACAGGCCCTCGATCTCGACCACAGCCAGATCGGGGCTGAAATTGCTGTCCCGCGCCACCTTCGCGATCGCCGCTTCGACGTCGTCCGCCGGCGCCTCGCCGACATTGCCGCAGCCTCGGCAGATCAGGAACACCGCCCCCTCGTGCGCCGCGTCGCCGATCATGCAGGCGACATAGGCGTTGCGGCTCTCGATCCGGTGCGCGAGCCCCTGCTGAAGCAGGAAATCGAGCGCCCGGTAGACCGTGATCGGCGCCGGCCGTTTCCCGTTCTCGGCCATCATGTCGAGGATTTCATAGGCCCCCATCGGCCGATGGCTCTGCGCCAGCACGTCGAGCACCTTCTCGCGCTGGCTCGTCAGCCGGACGCCGCGGCGCCGGCACACCGCGCGCGCAACCCGCACCACGCGGTCGGCGCAGACGTCGTGATCGTGGCCGGGATTCGGGAAGTCCGACATATCGCGTTCCTTAACGCCATTTCCGGCGCCAAACCAGTGCAGGGGCTTCAGTATAGCCCGTCGGAGGCCGCGATACAGCGACGCGCCTGCTTCACGCCTTTGCTGCAGCGCAATATATCCTATGTAGTCCGTCACGGACGCGCTGCCAGTAGAAAGGGCTTTGAATGACTCTCAAGGGTAAATCCGCCGTCGTCACCGGCTCCACCTCCGGCATCGGCCACGCCATCGCAAACGCCCTGGCCAGCCATGGCGCCAATATCACGCTCAACGGGTTCGGCGACCCGGCGGAGATCGAGGCGACGCGAAGCGAGATGGCGGACAAGCACAAGGTCGAGGTTCGCCATTCGCCGGCCGACATGACCAGGCCCGACGAGATCGCCGCCATGATCGCCGACGCGGAAAAGGCGTTCGGCGCCGTCGACATCCTCGTCAACAATGCCGGCATCCAGTTCGTCTCGCCGGTAGAGGACTTTCCCGTCGAGAAATGGGACGCGATCATCGCGATCAACCTGTCCGCCGCCTTTCACGGCATGCGCGCCGCGGTTCCCGGCATGAAGGAACGCGGCTGGGGTCGTATCATCAACACCGGATCGGCCCACGCCCTCGTCGCCTCGCCGTACAAGGCCGCCTATGTGGCGGCCAAGCACGGCCTCGCCGGCCTCACCAAGACGGTGGCCCTGGAGACCGCCGAGCACGGCATCACGGTCAACACCATCTGCCCCGGCTACGTCTGGACCCCGCTCGTCGAGAAGCAGGTCCCCGATACCGCCAGGGCCCGCGGCATCAGCGAGGAGGCGGTCAAGCGGGACGTCCTGCTCGCCGCCCAGCCGACCAAGGAGTTCGTCACCGTGGACGAGGTCGCCGACATCGCGGTGTTCCTGTGTTCCGACGGCGCCCGCTCGATCACCGGCTCGCTGCTGCCGGTCGACGGCGGCTGGACGGCGCAGTAGCCCGATGGCCGCCCGAAAGGCCACCGCCAAAGGCGCACGGGCCGCGCAGCCGGCGAAGCCGGCGCCGAAGCTCTTCGACATCGACGCCCCCGTCGACGCGCACACGCCGATCAATCTCGCCCTGCAGGGCGGCGGCGCGCACGGCGCCTTCACCTGGGGTGTGCTCGACTGGATCCTGGAGCGGGGTCCTCTGAAGATCGACGGCATCAGCGGCACGAGCGCCGGCGCCATGAACGCCGTCGCCCTGGTGTCGGGCTATCACAAGGGCGGCCCCGACGGAGCGCGGCGGGCGCTGGAGGACTATTGGCGCGCGGTCAGCCGCAGCTCGCGGATGTCGCCGGTCCAGCGCACCGTCGTCGACCGGATGATGGGCAACTGGAGCCTGGACTGGTCGCCCGGCTTCATGATGGTCGATCTCATCAGCCGTTTCGTGTCGCCCTACGAGTTCAACCCGCTCAATCTCAACCCGCTGAAGGACCTGCTCGAGGAGATCGTCGATTTCGACGCGGTCCGCGCCTGCGACTCCGTCCGGCTGTTCCTGTCGGCGACGAATGTGCGCACCGGCAAGGTGAAGCTCTTCCATAACCGGGAGATCACGGCCGACCACGTGATGGCCTCGGCCTGCATCCCCCTGATGTTCCAGGCCGTCGAGATCGACGGCGTTCCCTACTGGGACGGAGGGTACTCCGGCAACCCGGCGCTGTGGCCGTTCTTCTACGAGACCGAGGCCCGCGACCTGCTGCTGATCCAGATCAACCCGATCGAACGGCCGGAAACGCCGAAATCCGCCCGCGAGATCCTCAATCGCATGAACGAGATCACGTTCAACTCCTCGCTCCTCAAGGAGCTGAGGGCGATCGAGTTCGTCGACCGGCTGGTCGAACAGGGCGTCTTGCCGGCTGACCGCTACCGGCAGATCCGCGTTCACGTGATCGACGGCGGCGAATCCCTGAACGGCCTGACCGCCTCCAGCAAGTTCAACGCCGAGTGGAAGTTTCTTACCTTCCTGCGCGACAGGGGCCGCGCCGCCGCCGAGCGCTTCGTCGAGCAGTTCCATCAGAACCGCGGCGAACAATCGACCGCCGACATGCGCCGCATATTCGAGTAGCGAGGCGAGGACGCACGCGAGACATCGGAATTCGCTCGCGCGGGGTTGGCCGGCGTGCGCCCGCGTGCTGAAATCGGCGCATGACAGCAATCGAGATCCGTGTCGCCGATATCACGACGCTGCCCGTCGACGCGATCGTCAACGCGGCGAACGAGGCGTTGCTGCCCGGCGGCGGCGTCTGCGGCGCGATCCACCGCGCCGCCGGTCCCGGGCTCGCCGAGGAATGCCGGACGATCGGCCATTGCCCGACCGGCGAGGCGCGCATCACCGGCGGCTACCACCTGCCCGCCGGCCACGTCATCCATACGGTCGGCCCCGTCTGGCACGGCGGCTCTGCCGGCGAGGACGCGTTGCTGGCAGGCTGCTACCAGACGTCCCTGGACCTCGCCAGAGACCATGACCTGAGATCCGTCGCCTTTCCGGCGATCTCGACGGGCATCTTCGGCTTCCCGCCCGACCGTGCCGCGGAGATCGCGGTCCGGACGGTGCACGAGGTGGCCGAAGCCGCGCCGGACGCCTTCGACCGCATCGTCCTGTGCTGTTTCGACGAGGCGTCGGCGAAGCGACACGAGCAGGCGGCCGAAGAAGCCTCCATTCCTGCAACCCGCCTATGACGAGGGGACCACTTCCATCCTGGCCGCGCCCGGCTAGGATGGCGGTCCTTTTTCGCCGGACGGGAAATGATGACAGAAGAAAAACGGCAGAACACCGGCCCGCTCGCGGGCATCCGCATCCTTGACCTCACCCGCATCCTGGCCGGGCCGACCTGCACCCAGCTCCTGGGCGACCTCGGCGCCGACGTGATCAAGATCGAGCGGCCCGGCGAAGGCGACGACACCCGCAAGTGGGGTCCGCCCTACGTCAAGGACGCCGACGGCCGGGATACCGCCGAAAGCGCGTACTACCTGTCGGCCAATCGCAACAAGCGCTCGCTCGCCGTCGATGTCGCAAGGCCCGAGGGCGCAGCGCTGGTGAAGCGGCTGGCCGCGAAATGCGACGCCTTCGTCGAGAACTTCAAGGTCGGCGGGCTGGCGAAGTACGGTCTCGCCTACGACGACCTGAAGGACGAGCTGCCGGGTCTGGTCTATTGCTCGATCACCGGCTTCGGCCAGACCGGCCCGAACCGGATGCGCGCCGGCTACGACTATCTGGCGCAGGGCATGGGCGGCATCATGTCGATCACCGGCGTGCCCGGCACCGAGCCGGTCAAGGTCGGCGTCGCCATCGCCGACGTGATGTGCGGCATGTATGCCTCCACCGCGATCCTCGCCGCGCTGCGCCACCGCGACGCCACGGGCCAGGGCCAGTACATCGACATCGGCCTGGTCGACACCCAGGTCGCCTGGCTGATCAACGAAGGCACCAACTACCTCACCTCCGGACAGGTGCCGGTCCAGCGCGGCAACGCCCACGCCAATATCGTGCCCTATCAGGTGTTCGAGACCGTGGACGGCCATGTCATCGTCGCCGTCGGCAACGACAGCCAGTATCGGCGCTTCTGCGATTTTCTCGGCGCCCCGGAGCTTGCCGAGGAGCCGTACGCGACCAACAGCGCCCGCGTCTCCCATCGCGACGAACTGGTGCCTAAGATCGCCGAACGGCTCAAGACCCGCAAACGCGACGACATCCTTAAGGGCCTGGAGGAACGGGGCGTGCCGGCCGGGCCGGTCAACACCATCGCCGACGCCTTCGCCGAGCCGCAGGTCGCCGCGCGCGACATGAAGATCGCGATGGATCATCCGCTCGCCGGGTCCGGCGCCGTGGATCTGATCGGCAATCCGCTGAAACTGTCGGAGACGCCCGTCAGCTATCGCAATCCGCCGCCGTATCTCGGACAGCATACCGACGATGTGCTGGCGGACGTGCTGGGCCTCGATGCGGCCGAACGCGACAAGCTGCGCGATTCCGGCGTGATCTGAGCTAGGATTCGCGTCGGTTCACTGATTCGACGGCCAAAGGGCCGCTCAATGCTCGACGCGCATCCTGTCCTGCTCGGTACGATCGGCAGCCTGCTCGCCGGGGCGATGACGTCCGTCGGCGCGCTGCCGGTGTTCTTCGGCCGGGACATTTCCACGCGAACGCAGGATGCCCTGCTCGGGTTCGCCGCCGGCGTCATGCTGGCCGCCTCGTTCTTCTCGCTGATCATTCCCGGCCTCGACTCCGCCGGGCAGCTTTACGACAGTACGTTCGCGGCCGCGACGATCTGCGTCGGCGGCCTCGTTCTCGGCGTCGCCACGATCGCCTGGATCAACGAATCCGTCCCGCACGAGCACTTCCTGCTCGGCCCGGAAGGGCCGGCCTCGCCGAGCCTCAGGAAGATCTGGCTGTTCGTGATCGCCATCACGATCCACAACTTCCCCGAAGGCCTGGCGGTCGGTATCGGTTTCGGCGCCGGCGATTTCGCCAACGGGCTGTCGCTCGCCACCGGCATCGGGCTGCAGAATGCGCCGGAGGGCCTTGCGGTCGCCGTCGCGCTGGCCTCGCAGGGCTATTCGCGAACGAGCGCCTTTCTGATCGCGTCGGCGACCGGAATCGTCGAGCCGGTCGGCGGACTGCTGGGCGCCGGCGCGGTTTATGTTTCGCAACCGCTCCTGCCATGGGGCCTCGCCTTCGCCGCCGGCGCCATGCTCTACGTCATCAGCCACGAGATCATCCCGGAGACGCACAGCCGGGGAAACCAGAACCAGGCCACCGCCGGTCTGGTGGTCGGCCTTGTGGTCATGATGTTCCTCGACGTGACGCTCGGCTGAGGTCAGCGAGGTCCGCGGTCGCCGCTCGGTCTGCTAGACCGCGTCGTCGAAGCCGGTCAGCACGTTGACGGCGTTGATGCCGATCTCGTCGACCGCGTAGCCGCCCTCCATCAGGATCACGGTCGGCAGGCCCAACCCGGCCATCGTCTTGCCGATATCCAGATAGTCGGGGCTCTTCAGCTTGAATTGGGAGATCGGGTCCTTCTCGAACGTGTCGACTCCGAGCGACACGACGACGGCGTCCGGCGCGTAGGAGGCGACCTCGTGGCAGGCATCCTTCAGCGCCTGCCCCCAGGCGTCGTAAGCCGTGCCCCATTCCATCGGATAGTTGACGTTGTAGCCTTCGCCCCGCCCGGCCCCGATCTCGTCGGCATAGCCCAGGAAATAGGGATACTCCTGCCTGGGATCGCCGTGCAGCGACAGGAACTGAACGTCGGCGCGCTCGTAGAAGATCGACTGCGTGCCGTTGCCGTGATGATAGTCGATGTCGAGGACGGAAATCCTCTGGGCGCCCTGGTCGCGCAGCCACTGGGCGGCGATCGCGGCGTTGTTGAGGAAGCAGTAGCCGCCGCAATAGTCGGCGGCGGCGTGATGGCCCGGCGGGCGGCACAGGCCGAAGGCCACCCGCTCGCCATCCTTGACCAGCCGCGCCGCCGTCAGCGCCACGTTGGCGCTCGCCCGGACCGCCGGCCAGGTGCCTGCGGTGATCGGCGCGCCGGCGTCGAACGAGAAGTAGGAGAGCTTGCCGTCGATATCCTCCGGCTCGATCGCGCGCAGGCCGCGCACCGGCCAGACGAGCGGCAGCGCGTCCCACTCCCGGCCCGTCTCCTTCCACATGTCCCACGCCGACTCGAGGAACGCGAGGTAGCGCCCGTCATGTACCCGCGCCAGCGGCGCGACCCCGAAATCCTCCGGCGCCAGGATCTCGCCGAGCCCCACCTCCCTGACCCGCGCCAGGATGATGTCGGCGCGCTGCGGCCGTTCGTGCGCGGGCATCAATGTCCCGTCGACCAGCTCCTTCTTCGCGGCATGAAGGCGGTGATCGTCGGAGTAGACGGTTTTCATGGATCGGGATCCTCGGCTCGGCTGCGTCCGGCCCTGTCTAGCGAATTCAGGCGGGCGCGCCCAGCCGCGCCGCCACATTAGCCGAGAAACAATCGAAACGGTCAGCGGCCGAACGGAAACGTCGGCGACGTCGTTCTGCAAACCGCATCCGGTTTGCTCGCGCCCCGTCCCGACACGGGGAGTGGCCCAACACGAGGAAAGGCACACACGACATGAACCAGATGTTTCGAGCGGATACCGACCGGGCCCAGGAATTCGAGGGCCGTGTGATCGGCATGATCAACGACGGCGCCCTGTGCCTGACGGTGGCGATCGGCCATCGCACCGGCCTGTTCGACACGATGGCGGGCATGGCGTGGGCGAACAGCGCCGAAATCGCCAAAGCCGCCGACCTGCAGGAGCGATACGTGCGCGAATGGCTGGGCGCCATGACCGTCGGGCGTATCGTCGACCACGATCCCGACACCGGCACGTACCGGCTTCCGGACGAACATGCCCGCGTTCTCACACGCGATGGCGAGGGCGACAACATGGCGGTCGCGGCGCAGATCATTCCGGTTCTGGCCGGCGTCGAGACGGACATCGTCGACTGCTTCCGCGAGGGCGGCGGGGTGCCTTACGAGAGGTTCGAGCGCTTCCACGAGGTGATGATGGAGGACTCGAACCAGACGGTCGTTCCCAACCTCGTCGACAAGATCCTGCCCCTCGTCGACGGGCTGGTCGGCAAGCTGGAGAGGGGCATCCGGGTGCTCGACGTCGGCTGCGGCCGCGGCCGCGCCCTCAACAGTCTTGCCGCCGCCTTCCCGAACTCCACCTTCGTCGGCTACGACCTGTCGGACGACGCCATTGCCTTTGCCCGCGCGGAAGCCCGGCAGCAGGGCAGCACCAACGTCGCGTTCTACAGCCGCGACGTCACCGATCTCGAGGCGACCGTCGAGGCGGCCGCGTTCGACCTCGTGCTGACCTTCGATGCCATCCACGACCAGGCCGATCCGATGGCGGTGCTGCGCGGTATCCGCCGGGCCCTGAAGCACGATGGCGTCTACATCTGCCAGGACATCAGGGGCTCGCACCATCATCACGGCAACATGGACCACCCGCTGGCGCCGTTTCTCTACACGGTCTCGACCATGCACTGCATGACCGTATCGCTCGCCCAGGGCGGCGAGGGCCTCGGCACCATGTGGGGGTGCGAGACGGCCCTGTCCTACATGGCCGATGCCGGCTTCTCGTCCGTGACACAGTACGAGCTCGAGCACGACATCATGAACGTCTACTACGTCTGCCGCCCCTGAGCCGTGGTGGACGCCCCGCCATCGGGCGCAGGCGGCGATCGTCCCGGGAAAGCTGCTATCGTTGGCTTCCCGGGAATGGTCGTCGCCTGTCCGACAGTCGTCTACGCGCTCGACACGCTGACGTGCTTGGCGCTCCAGGCACCGGGCCAGACCTCGGCGGCACCTGCCCGCTTCTGGCGGATGACGCCGATCGGAATGTCGCGGGCGATCAGGAACGGTCCGTCGCCCTGATTGCCGTCGACCACGTCGGTGTCGACCGGGCCGATCGTCGAATGGATGCCGGTGAAGCCGAGCTCGGTCTCGCAGGGCATGTAGACGGCGCATCCCGAGACGTTCTGGTCGTTCTGGGTGGTTCCCGGCGCCGCACCGACGCAGCCGGTCACGGCGACCGCGCTCATCAGCTCCACCGCGCGCGCCTTGGCACAGCCGAACACGCGGCTGTAGCCCGAAAGATAATAGGTCATCGACGGCACCATCAGGAGATCGACGTTCTGCGGCGCGAGCAGGCTTGACAGCGCCGGCATCTCGACGTCGAGGCAGACAAGCATGGCAAGCCGCAGACCCTCCCACTCGACGATGCGGATCTCGTCTCCGGTCGCAAGGTGCCAGCTGTCCGGGTCCTGTTCGCCCGGCGTCAGCGCCAGCTTGTCCTGGTGGATGGCGCGGCCGTCCGGCAACAGCAGCCAGGCGCGGTTGCGGCAGCCCTCCTCCGCCCGCCAGGGCATCGTGCCCGCCAGCAGCGCCACACCGTACTTTTCCGGCAGCGGCTTCAACAGCGCCAGCGCCTCGGCGGCCTGGTCCGCCATCCAGCCGATTTCCTCGGTCGGCTTCAGCCCCTCCGGCTTGAAGCTCAGCCACTGTTCGGCGGCGTATTCGGGCATCACCAGGATCTTCGCCCCGGCGTCCGCCGCCTCCGCCATCTTGGCCTCGACGCGCGCCGCCCAGCCGGCGAGCCCGTTTACCGGCACGGACAGATTGGTCGCCCACAGGGCAATGGTGAGTGTGTCGTTCACGTCTGGCTCTGCCTCCGTCGTCTCTGGCTGGGGTTTATAGGGCGGAGCGGGCCTGAGGGCGAACCGAAGGCCCGGCATGGGCCTTCGGCAGCCAAAGCGGCTTACTTCTGCAGCTCGGTCCAGATCGCCGTGTGGAGCGCGCGAACGTCCTGCGGGCAGTCGGGAATAAACCGGCCCTTGTCCGCGAACTCGGCCGGAACGTTGATTTCCGGCGCGGACTTCATGTCATCCGGCATGAACTCCTGCGAGCCCTTGATGCCGTTGCCGTAGCGGGCGAAGGCGGAGATCAGCGCCGCGTTCTCCGGCTCCATGATGAAGTTCTGGAACAGCTTGGCGTTCTCGACGTTCTTGGCGTCGGCCAGCACCGCGACCGAGTCCATCCACAGGATGTAGCCTTCCTTCGGATAGCCGTAGACGATGTCCGGATTCTGCAGCCGGGCGCGCAGGGACGACCCGTTCCAGTTGACGCTCGCCATCACGTCGCCGGCGGCGAGCTTGTCGGACATGCCGTAGTCCATCGACAGCCACTTCGGCTTGGCGGCGACCAGACCGTCGCGGACCTTCTTCAGAATGGCCTTGTCGTCTTCGCAGACCTTGCCGCCTTCGTAGAAGATGGCGAGATGCAGGATGTCGCCCATTTCCGGGATGATGTTGACCTTGCCGACCAGCTCTTCCGGCGGATCCATGAAGATCGCCGACGTGTTCGGGTCGCCGGAATAGGCGGACGTGTTGACCGCGACACCGGTCGATCCCCACTGCCACGGCACGGTGTAGTGGCGGCCCGGATCCCAATCGACGTTGATCCAGCGCTCGTCGACGTTCTTGAAGTTCTCCATCTGGTCGGGGCGCGACTCCAGCAGCAGCCCTTCGCGCACCCAGACCGGCACGTAGCTCGCCGACGGGACGACGATGTCGAAGCCGTGGCCGCCCGCCTTCACCTTGGCGAGCGCGGTGGTGTTCGAATCGTAGTCGGTGACGGTGACCTTGACGTCGTACTTCTCCTCGAACTTCTTGATCAGTTCGGGGCTGGTGTAGTCGCCCCAGTTGTAGATGTTCAGTTCGCCGGCCGCCGAGGCGATCGCCGTCGAAGCCAGCAGCGCGGCGACCGCGGCGCTCGTGGTCAGGTTCCACTTCATATTCATTCTCCCTCTTTGATTGGCCCCGCCCGGACGTCGCCGGGCGACAGGGGGCCTCTACTTCCTTCTTCGATTCAGGAAGAAGAAAACCGTCACCAACCCGATCGATATCCCCAGGAAAACCGTCGAGATGGCGTTCATCTCGGGCGTCAGCGTTCGCCGGATCTGCCCCAGCATATAGGTCGGCAGCGTGTCCTGGCCCGCCGACTTGACGAACTCGGTGATCACCACGTCGTCCAGCGAGATGACGAAGGCCAGCATGGCGCCGGCCAGAATGCCGGGCCAGAGCAACGGCAGCGTGACCCGCCGGAACGCCTTCCACGGCGTGGCGTAGAGATCGGCGGCGGCCGCCTCGAGCGTCAGGTCCATGCTTTCCAGCCGCGCCCGGATCGGCAGGTAGGCGAACGGGATGCAGAAGGCGCTGTGGGCGGCGATCAGGTATCCGAGCCCGGAATAGCCCGTCGAGACCTTGATCATCGCGAAGAAGATCAGCAGCGCGACCGCGCTGACGATCTCCGGAACCATCAGCGGCTGATTGATGAGCGCGTAGATCACCGTCAGCCCGCGATACGGCCGGGTCCGCGTCGTGGCCAACGCCGCCATGGTGGCGAGCGTCGTCGCGATGAGCGCGGCCCAGCTTGCGATAATGACCGAGCGGATGGAGGCGTCCTGCACCTGCTCGTTCTGCCAGGCCTCGGCATACCAGCGCCAGGAAAACCCTTCCCAGACGGCCACGGAGGTGCCGGCGTTGAACGAATAGACGACCAACGTGATGATCGGCGCGTAGAGGGCCACGAAACAGATGATCGCGACCGTGGTGAAGCCGGGCAGCCGCTTGACCGAGAACGGCCGGGACGTGGTGCGGGCCTCAGCCATGGCCGGCATCCGTGCGCCCCGCGTTGCGCACATAGGAGATCAGCGCCACCATGACGATCGCCAGAAGCGTGATCGACAGCGCCGCGCCGAGCGGCCAGTTGCGCCCCTGCCCGAACTGCAGCTCGATCAGGTTGCCGAGCATCAGGTGCTTCCCGCCGCCGAGCACCCGCGGCGTCACATAGGCGCCAAGCGAGGGGATGAAGACGAGAATGGCCCCGGCCACGATACCGGGCTTCACCGCCGGAATGATCACCCGCCTGAGCGCCTGGAAGCGGGTCGCGTAGAGATCGTAGGCGGCCTCGACGAGGCGGAAGTCGAGCTTCTCCATCGAGGCGTAGAGCGGCAGCACCATCAACGGCAGATAGACATACGCCATGCCGAGCAGGATGGCGAAGTCCGTGAACAGCATCTGGATCGGCTGCTCGATGATCCCGGTTGTCATCAGGATGGTGTTGATGATGCCCTCGTTGCGGATCACCTCCATGATCGCGAAGGTCCTGATCAGGAGGTTCGTCCAGAACGGGATCGTGATCAGGAACAGCCAGAGCTCGCGATACTGCTGCGGCCGCGTGGCGATGAAATAGGCGGTCGGAAAACCGAAGATCAGCGTCAGCAGCGTCGTCAGGAACGACAGTTGCACCGAGCGCCAGAAGATCGACAGATGCGCGTCGGCAAGCCCGATCGTTTCGTCGAAGATGTCGCGGGCGAACACGACCTGGAACCAGCCCTGCAACGAGAACTGCCATTCGACGCCGCCATAGGGATCGGGCGTCAGGAACGAATAGACCAGGACGATCAGCAGCGGTCCGGACGCGGCCGCCAGCAGCACGACCAGCGCCGGCGCCGCGAGCAGCCACTTGCCGCGGACCTCCCGGCGCCGCGCCTCTTCGACATAGGAGTGTTCGGACCGTGCGGGATCAGGCGTCGCGGGGTCGGGCGCAGACGCGCCCGGTGGCGAAGTCGGGGCGGTCTCCTGCGACGCCATGTCAGTCCCGCAGCACCTGCACGGAGCGCTCGCTCAGGTGGATGCCCACCGGGCTCCCCTGCTGCCGCGCTTCCGCGTGCCCGCGGGCATTCTGCGCGCGGACGGTGAACAGCCCGCCATCGGGGAGACGGACGTGATAATGCGTGTCGGTGCCGAAATAGACGACGGTCTCCAGCGTTCCCGACAGCATCGCGGCGCCCGCGTCCCCGGCGAGGGCGGCGTGCTCCGGCCGCACCACCGCGGTGACGCGCCCTTCCGGCCGCATACCGTCGGGAACGTCCGCGTCGACTTCGACCCCGGACGGCAGCCTGAGCCGCGCGGTGCCGTTCGCCGCCGACACGACGTCGGCCTCCATCAGGTTGGTGTCGCCGATGAAGTTGGCCACGAACCGGTCGGAGGGGTGATCGTAGATCTCGCGCGGCGAGCCGACCTGCAGGATGGAGCCGTTGCTCATGACCGCGATGCGGTCCGACATGGTCAGCGCCTCTTCCTGGTCGTGCGTCACGAAGATGAAGGTGATGCCGGTCTCGTTCTGCAGCCGCTTCAGCTCGATCTGCATTTCCTTGCGGAGTTTCAGGTCGAGCGCCGAAAGCGGCTCGTCGAGCAGCAGCACCTTCGGTTGCGGCGCCAGTGCCCGGGCGAGCGCCACGCGTTGCTGCTGGCCGCCGGAAATCTGACTGGTGCGCCGGTTCTTCAGCGCCTCCATCCGCACCAGACGGAGCATCTCGTCGACCGTCGAGGCGACGTCCGGCTTCGACCTGCCCAGCATCTCCAGGCCGAAACCGATATTGCCGGCGACCGTCATGTGCGGAAACAGGGCGTAGTTCTGGAACACCGTGTTGACCGGTCGCTTGAATGGCGGGAGGCCGGATATATCCTCGCCGTTCAGAAGGATCGTGCCGGCGGTGGGGTGATCGAACCCCGCGATCAGCCGCAAGAGCGTGGTCTTGCCGCAGCCCGACGGCCCCAGCAGCGTGAAGAATTCGTTTTCGCCGATTTCAACGCTGACGTCGTTCAGTGCCAGGACACGATCGGGTCCCTCGCCGAAAGCTTTGGTCACGTTGCGCGCTTCGACAGCCGCTTTGGCCAACCGAACACCCCCATCCGCATTTGTTTTAAAAAATGCTATCACAGAACCTGACCCGCGCAAGAGGCGCTGCCAGTTTCATAGCGTTTACAATCGCTTTATTCAGCGACCCAAGAGCAAAATTTGTGATCACATAGAGATGATCCCACTGGGCCGACCGCGTTCGCGACGGCGGCGCGGAGCGACGGTTGCCGCAGCACGTCAGAGCAATTGGCGCACATTGAGGGCCTCCCCGGTTTCCGCAACGTAGTCCCCGAGCTCCGTCCTGGTGAGGAGGCCCGTCTGGGTATCGATGTACCCCACGACGGAGGCGGCATTGGCTGTCGCCGCCGCCAGCGCCCGATCCGGGCCTTCATCGTGCACGAGCGCGGCGGCAAGCGTGGCGGCGAACGCATCGCCGGCCCCCGCCGTCCCGGCCACGTCGACCCGTAGCGGCGGACAGAAATAGAGCGCGCCGCGCGCCCACAGATACGCGCCCCTGGTGCCATCCGTGACCGCCACGTAGCGCGGCCCCATGCTGCCGACCGCCGCGCAGAACCCTTCCAGCGACATGTCGAAGCCCGAACCGTCCAGACCGCGGCGCATCAGCTCCGGCGCGTCGTCGGGAATATGCGGCGCCGCCTCATCCGGCAGTCGCGCCGCCAGCCCGGGCATCAGAGCCTCGGCCTCGACCCGGTTGATGCTGATCAGATCGATATCGGCCAGCGCCGCGAAGAACGCTTCCCGGCGCGAGGTGAGTTGCCGGATGCCCGGATTGTTCGAGACGAACGCGCCGGCGCGCCGGGCCGCGCCGACCACATGACCGTGCTGATCGGCGGACGTGTTGCTGAGACCGGAAACGTGGACGAGTCCGGCGCCCAGGAACGCGTCTTCCGGCACGTCATCGCGCGAAATCAGCGTATTGGCGCCACGGAACGTGAAAATCGACGCGTTACGGTCGTGCGAGGAGACCATCACCGTGATGCCGGTGTCGAGGCTTTCGCTTTGGCGCACCAGGTCCCGGGCCAGGCCCTCCGCGTCGAATGTCTCCAGTATCTTGGCCGCGTTCAGGTCGGTGCCGAGCTTGACGATCGGCGCCGTCGCGTAGCCGAGCCGCGCCAGGCAGACGGCGCTGTTCAGCGCGCCGCCGCCCGGATGGATGGTGATGCTTTCGGCCTCGATCTTGCGCCCCTCCTCGAGCAGCAGAAAGGAGGCCGTGACGTTCGTCATGGTTACGCGCTCGATGTCGCGGTCGGCGATCACGGTGATGATGTCGACCGTGGCCGAGCCGACCGTGACGGCCCGGTGCCGTGCGGGTTCGGGGCGCGTGGGATCGGGGCGCTGGTTATCGGTCATAAACCACTTTCTTCATGTCCGGCCGGGGTTGGCGGGGCCGGGGCCGGCGGGGTCGCGGTCGTGGGGCGGCGTGCCCGCTCTGCGACTACCGGTTGCTTGCTTGCCTAGATATTAAGGATGCGAAAAAGCCAAGGGGAGCGCATGAAATTCAGCGCTTATGCCGGCACACGCGCGGCGCCGGAAAGAAAAACCGGAAGCTCATATTTACGCGTTCCTTATCCGCTTATCTAAAAATTAAGCGCGTCTGATGGCGTTCCTTTTACCAAATCCCGGATAAATGGTCCAAGTTTGTGAAATTTTGACCAACTGGCTTCAGATTCGAGACGGTCGACGCGAGCCTTGGAATGTAAATGCTCCTACGCAGACTCCTCGCGACACGCCAAGACGACGCGCAACTCTCGCCTGAGATTCGCGCGGCGCTGGTTGAGTCGTTGTTCGCACCGCTGTCGTCCCTGGCAGTGGGCGCGATCGCGTGCGGCATTATCGGCGCGGCCGTCGCGATCAAGGCGAACGATCCCGCGATCCTGGCCACGTCTATCGCGATTTTCGCGGTCGGGCTGCTGCGTGTCGTCTCCGCCGTCATCTACAAGCGCCGCAAGCTTGCCGACGATGTCGCCGCCACGCAAATCTGGGAACGAATCTACGAGTACGGCGCCTGGGGCTTCTCCGCGCTTCTCGGGCTGCTCTGCTACATCACGCTGACGCATACCACGGACGCAACTCTGCATCTGGCGGTCGCCACCACCGCAGCGGGATATGCCGCCGCCATTTCGGGCCGCAACGCCGGCCGACCGATCATCGCGGTCGGCCAGCTCACGCTCACCACGCTGCCGCTTGCGATCTCGCTGCTGATCTATCCGGACTGGCTCCACAAGGCGCTCGGTTTCGTCATCCTGATGTTCATCTACGGGATGGTCGACATCACCCTGTCCATTCGCGACATCATCATTCAGGCGCTGACGATGACGCGCAAGGAAGCTGCGCTGGCGGCCCGCTACGAGGAGCAGGCCAACCGTTTCGACATCGCCCTCAACAACATGTCGCACGGCCTGTGCATGTTCGACGATCAGGACAGGCTGAAGGTGTGGAACGCCCGCTTCATCGAGCTGCTCAACCTGTTCGATGCGCCGATCAAGGTCGGCACGACGATCCGCGACCTGGTCCGGTACTCGATCCGTGCGGGCAATCATTCCGGCCGGGGCGTCCGTTCGATCGTCTACGAACTCACCCGCGGCCTGAGGCAGGACCACCACGGCCAGGTCTTCGTCTCCGTCGACGGCGAGCGCATCATGGCGCTGTCGCGCCGGATGATGGCCGACGGCGGCTCGGTGGTCATCCTCGAGGACGTCACCGAGCGCAAGGCCGCCCAGGAGAGGATCGCCTATCTCGCCCGCTACGACGACCTGACCGGCCTGCCGAACCGCAACCATTTCCGCGAGCGCATCAACGAGATGCTGGAGATAGTGCGCGAAGGCGGCAATCAGATCGCCCTGCACCTGATCGATATCGACCGGTTCAAGCAGGTCAACGACACGCTTGGACATCCCATCGGCGACAAGCTGCTCAAGGAGGTGTCGCGCCGCCTCGGCTCGGTCGTGCGCACCGGAGACATGATCGCCCGCTTCGGCGGCGACGAGTTCGTCATCCTGCAGTCGACCCCGTCGCGCCGGCAGGATTCCGGGCGCCTCGCCCGCCGCTTGGTGAAGGCACTGTCCGTGCCGTTCGACGTCGAGGGGCACCGCATCGACATCGGCGCCTCGATCGGCATCGCGGTCGCGCCGCAGGACGGCATCGACGCCGACGAGTTGATCAAGAACGCCGACATGGCGCTCTATGCCGCCAAGGGCAATGGCGGCGGCGAGCACCGTTTCTTCGCCGCGGAGATGGAGGAGCGCGCCCAGGCCCGCCGCGCGCTCGAACTCGACCTGCGCGACGCGCTGTCACGCAACGAAATCGAGGTCTTCTATCAGCCGCTGATCGACCTGAAGACCGGAGAGATCACAACCTGCGAGGCGTTGCTGCGCTGGCACCATCCCGAGCGCGGCTACATCTCGCCGGCGGAGTTCGTTCCGATCGCGGAGGAGACCGGGCTCATCATCTCGATCGGTGAATGGGTCCTGCAGCGCGCCTGCCAGGACGCGGCCAAATGGCCTGCCGGCACCAAGGTCGCGGTCAACCTGTCGCCGGTCCAGTTCCGCGACCGGTCGCTGGGTGCCCGCGTGGTCTCGGCCCTGGCCAAGTCGGGCCTGCCGGCCCAGTGCCTCGATCTCGAGATCACCGAGCGCGTGCTGCTCGAGGAAAGCGAGAGCACGCTCTACACGATGGAGCAGCTTAAGGTACTCGGCGTGCGGATCTCGCTCGACGACTTCGGCACGGGATACTCGTCGCTGAACTACTTGCGCAAATACCCGTTCAACAAGATCAAGATCGACCGGTCGTTCATCGCCGATCTGGGTCGCGATCAGGATGCCCCGTCGATCGTCCGCGCCGTCGCCGGTCTCGGCAACAGCCTGAACATGATCGTGGTCGCCGAAGGCATCGAGACGGAGGAACAGCTGCGTCAGGTCAAGGAAGAGGGCTGCCACGAGGGGCAGGGCTATCTCTTCGGCCGCGCCATGCCGTTCGACGCCATCATGGAGAAGCTGCAGGCCTCGCCCGCGCAGCGGGCGAACCTCGTCGCGGTCGCCTGAGCGCCGCACCTGTCCCCCGGCTTCTATTCCGCTGCTAGCGGGACACTGCGCAGCCGGTCCTGCGCGGCGACCAGCCGTTCCATCAGGCGCAGATCGCGATCGCTCAGCAGCAGGCAGGCATCCGCCCAGATCTCCACGATCCGCTCGAGCTCCTCGAGCGGAAGCGGATCGACCTGGCGGCCCGTCATGTAGACGGCGCGCGAGCCGTTGCGCCGCCACCGCTGCTTCTGGATATAGGCCCGCGTCGCCTCAACGCCCTCGCCGGGTTCGGCCAGGATATGGACGATGCCCAGGTCGTGCATCTCCTCGGCCGTGAAGGAATTGCCGGACAGGATCATCTCCTCGGCCTTCGCCGCACCGATGCGGCGCGCCAGCAGGCTGTAGGCGCCCATGCCCGGAAACAACCCGAACAAGCTTTCGGGAAAGCCGAACTTGATGCCCCGTTCGGCGATGACGACGTTGAACGACAGCAGCGACTCGAAACCGCCGCCCAGCGCGTCCCCCTGCGCCAGCGCGATCGTCACCACCGGCAGGTCCAGCGTTTCGATGTTGCGATGCAGGATCCGCACGCAGGTGCGGCCATACTCGACCAGGGCCTCGCGGTCGCGGTCGCGGATGTGTCTGGCGAACAGGTCGAGATCACCACCCAGGCTGTAGACGCCGGGCCAGCGCGACCCGAGAACGAGATAGCGGAGTTCGTCCTCCTGCCCGGCGAACATCGACTGGATACCGATCTGCCACGCCTCGAAATCCTTCAGAAACTCAGGATTATAGCTGGGTCGGTTATGCGGACGCATGAACGTCCACAGGGTTCCCGTTTCCTCCTCCCAGTCCACCTCGAGCTGCTCGAGGCCGAAAAGTGGACGCTCGGTTGACTCCGTCCCCGGCGCGGCTGGCTGGACTGGCGACGGCCGGCTTTTGGAAGGTGATGGTTGTTTGCGAGAAAACGAGCGATCTACTAGCGACACAAAACTCGACATCGTCCGCACCCTATTAAGCTTAACAAAATACTATCATTTTGAACTATCCGCTGCCATCGAATTATCGAGCGGAGCCAGAACGATAGGTCGCCTTTCGCCCCCCAAAGGGCTGTCTTCAGTCAGCAGAAAGAGGGGTAAGTGTACGTCCGCTAACAATAATTATTAATGTTAACCAAGGATGCAATTAGGCAAAATCCGTATGTCTGGAATGCTGCGAAGCATCACCAAAACAGCTGATCCCGACCATCCGAACGGGATCGGACACGTCTAAATTTGGCTGCGTGCACTACCGCAACGGCATGATCGGGCATCGATAGGACAGGGGAATCCGCGGATGTGAACGCGCAGAAGCACGGCGCCCCCGGCGGGTCAGGCGTCCGCCTGGATCTTGCCGATCAGACGCACCAGTTCGCGCTGCTCGTCGTCCGATAGACGATCGGCGACCGACTGCTCGAAGTCGCGGACCCGCGTCCGCGCGCGATCGAAGAACGCCTCCTGGGCGTCCTCGAAGAACAGGGCGTTGTAGCGCCGGTCATGGGCGAGTTGCTCGCGGCGGACGAGTGCGCTCTGCTCCAGCCGGTTGAGGACCGGCGTCAGCGTCGACTTGTCGATCCCGAAGGCATTGGCGAGTTCCATCTGCGTGATGCCCGGATTGGCGCGGATCAACATCAGAAGGCCGAACGCCCCCGGCGTCAGCCCGATATCCCCCAGCGACCGCTCGAACTCGCGAAAGACGTTGGCCTGCGCGCGCCGCAGCAGATAGCCGATGTAGTTCGGCAGTTCGTCGTAGTCGATGTCACGCCCGCTGTCCGCCGCCTGTACCGGAATATCCATCTCGATCGACACACCTTCGCTTCCGCCGCGGCTCGTTCGGGCCGGCAGCCATGTCAGTCCATGCCGGCCGGACCGAATCCCGCAAGGCAACCTAGAACCGATAGTGCGTGGCCACAACTGTTTGACGTCGCTACTACCGCATTCGTACAGTGCCGTCGATCACCGCCCCACGCGCGGTGGAAGGGAGCAGGAATGGAAGTCTCGTTTCATCGCGAGATCGAGACGCTGAGGCTCGGTGCAGGAGACACCTTCCACGGCGAGGGCATCATGGCCGTCACCAAGGCGCTCCTGCAGTCCGGCGTCGCTTATGTCGGCGGCTATCAGGGCGCGCCGGTCAGCCATCTGCTCGATGTGCTGCTGCAGGCCGAGGACCTGCTCGGCGAACTCGGCATTCGTCTGGAGACCTGCACCAACGAGGCCGCGGCCGCGGCGATGCTCGCCGCCTCGATCAACTATCCCCTGCGCGGTGCCGTGACCTGGAAGTCGATCGTCGGCACCAATGTCGCCGCCGACGCTCTGTCGAACCTGTCGTCGGCCGGCGTCATCGGCGGCGCCATGATCATCGTCGGCGAGGATTACGGCGAAGGCGCCAGCGTCATCCAGGAGCGCACCCAGGCCTACGCGGTGAAGTCGTCGGTATGGCTGCTCGACCCGCGCCCGGAGCTGCCGACCATCGTGCGCATGGTGGAGAAGGGCTTCGCGCTGTCGGAGGCAAGTTCGACGCCGGTCATTCTCGAGTTGCGCATCCGCGCCTGCCATGTCTTCGGCGCCTTCGAGGCATCCGACAACCGGCGGTCCGAGCACTCGGCGACCAACCGCTTCGCCGAACCCGCCGGGTTCGACTATGCCCGTCTTAGCCATCCGCCGGTAACCTTCGTCCAGGAGGCCGACAAGGTGAACCGCCGACTACCGGCGGCCCGCGCCTTCATCCGTGACAACCGCCTCAACGAGACGCTGGGGCCGGAGGACGGCGATATCGGCATCATCGTCCAGGGCGGTATGTTCAACGTCCTCAACGGCCGCCTCGCCGAGGCAGGGCTCTCCGACGCCTATGGCGACATCGGCATCCCGACCCACGTCCTCAACGTGACCTATCCGCTGGTCCCCGAGGAGATCGCGGCCTTCTGCGCCGACAAGCGCGCCGTTCTGGTGGTCGAGGAAGGCGGCCCGGACTTCATCGAGAAGGAGATCGGCCAGATCCTGCGCCACGCCGAACTCGATACGAAACTGCACGGCAAGGACGTGCTGCCGATGGCCGGCGAGTATTCGCCGGTCGTGGTCGCCAGGGGCCTGTCCGCCTTCCTGTCGCGCTACGGCCGCAACGAAGCCGCCCGCCTCGACGAATGGGTCGAGGCCGTCGAGGCCCATTCGCAATCCGTCGCCCGGGACCTCACGGCGCCGCTGCCGCCGCGCCCGCCGACCTTCTGCACCGGCTGCCCGGAGCGCCCCGTCTTCTCGGCGATGAAGCTCCTGCGGGAGGAAACCGGCCCGGTCCACGTCGCCGCCGACATCGGCTGTCACGCTTTCGCGACCTTCCCGCCGTTCAGCCAGGGCAACTCGATCCTCGGCTACGGCATGTCGCTCGCCTCGAACGCGGCGGTTTCGGGCACCCAGGCGAAGCGCCCGCTCAGCGTCATGGGCGACGGCGGCTTCTGGCACAACGGATTGCTCACCGGCGTCGCCGGCTCGGTCTTCAACCAGGACGATTCCGTCCTCGTCATCTTCAAGAACGGCTATACCAGCGCCACCGGCGTCCAGGACGTGCCCTCCTCGCGGCCGCAGGGGGAGGGGCGCGGCCGCGGGCTCGATATCGAGAGCGCGCTGAAGAGCCTCGGCGTCGGCTGGGTCCGCACGGTCCACTCCTATTCCGTGTCGACCATGCGAAAGACGCTGCGGGAGGCGCTCGGCAGCGACGAGACGGGCCCGAAGGTCATCATCGCCGACGGCGAGTGCCAGCTCGCCCGCCAGCGCCGCGTCCGCCCGGCCGAGGCCCGGGCGGTCGCCGAAGGCAGGCGCGTCGTACGCACCCGCTTCTGGGTCGATCCCGACGTCTGCACCGGCGACCATGCCTGCATCCGTCTGTCCGGCTGCCCGTCGCTGACGGTGAAGCCCAGCACCGACCCGCTGAAACCCGAGCCGGTCGCCCATGTGAACAACGACTGCGTCGGCTGCGGCCTGTGCGGCGAGGTGTCCCACGCCGCCCAGCTCTGCCCGTCCTTCGCCCGCCTCGAGATCATCCGGAACCCGAACGGCTGGGACCGGTTCCGGGCGCGGCTGTCCTCGGCGTTGATCCGGCTGTTCGGCGGCTACGCGGCACCGTCCGAACCCGACGCCCGCCCGGCGCCGCACCCCATTCCGGCCGAGTGACATGTCGGCCGGCTCGCCGATCACGGTCCTGATCTCCGCGCTCGGCGGCGAAGGCGGCGGCGTGCTTGCCGGCTGGATCGCCGATGCCGCCGTCGCCGAGGGCCTCCATGCCCAGCGCACGTCGATCCCCGGCGTCGCCCAGCGCACCGGCGCCACGACCTACTACCTCGAGATCCTGCCCCACGCCGACGCCGGGCGCGGGCCGGGCAAGCCGGTGCTGGCGCTCAATCCGGCGCCCGGCCGCGTCGACGTGCTGATCGGCACGGAACTGCTCGAGACCGCGCGTATGGTGCAGACGGGCTACGCGACGCCCGATCGGACCGTGCTGATCGGCGTCGTCCGCCGCGTCTATACCGTGGCGGAGAAGGCTTCCATGGGCGACGGACGCCTCGATCCCGACCGGCTCGAGGCGATCGTCGAACGCTATTCGAAAACCGCATTGCTCGGCGATCTCGGCGCGATCGCCCAGGCCGCCGGCAGCCATCTGAACGCCGTCCTGCTCGGCGCGCTCGCCGGCTCCGGCACCCTGCCGATCCCGCCGGACCGCTATCGTGACGCGATCCGCGCCGGCGCCAAGGCGGTCGAGTCGAATCTGCGCGGGTTCGAGGCCGGGCTCGCGTTCGCCCGAACCGGCAGGACGGGGCCCGCCCCGGCCGCCGAAACCGAAGACGCGGTGCGGCCGGTCCCGGAAGCCTGGTCGCTCTATCCCGAAGGCGCCCTGCCGATGATCGAGGCGGGATCGCAGCGCCTCGCCGATTATCAGGACGACGCGTACGTCGCGCTCTATGCCGACCGCCTGAAGCGCTTCGCCGGCCGGCCCGGCGCGGATGCGGCATTCCTGTCCGAGCTCGCCCGCATCCTGGCGTTGCGCATGGCCTTCGAGGACACGATCCGCGTCGCCCAGCTGAAGCTCACCGCGGCAAGGCTCGAACAGGTCCGGGCCGAGGCCGGGGCGCGGTCCGGCGAGATCGTCGACGTGATCGAGTATATGAAGCCGGGGCCCGAGGAGCTTTTCTCGCTGCTGCCGCCCGCGCTGGCGCGGCGCGCGCTGGCCTTTCTCGCCGGCCGCGGCTGGGACACATGGTCGATCCCGATGAACGTCACGGCGACGCGGTTCGGCGGGTTCATCCGGCTGAAGACGCTCGCGAGCCTGCGCGGCTGGCGCCGCCGCACCCTGCGCTACGCCGACGAGCAGGCCTGGATCGAACACTGGCTCGACCTGATCGACCGGACGCTCGCGGTCGATCCGGACGCGGCGCGCGAGGTCGTCGCCATCGGCGGCCTGGTGAAGGGCTATGCCGACACGCACAAGCGCGGTCGCCGCAATTTCGACCGCATCGTCGCGCGCGTCGTCGAGCCCGCCCTGGCCGGCGACCTGCCAGCCCCGGCCTTCGCCGACGCGGTGCTGAACGCCCGGCTTGCCGCGCTGAAGGACCCGGAGGGAACGGCCCTCGACGAAACGATCCGGAGCCTCTGGGCCTCGCTCGCGCCGGACCGTCAGGCCGCCGAGTAGGGCTCAGACCGCCGAGTAGCCCTCAGACCACCGCGTGGACGTCGAGCAGCACGGCGTTCTTCTCGCGCCTGCCTGTCGCGACGCCGATGATGCCGTTGAGCCAGGCGACGTCGCTGTCGACCGGCGCCTCGAACCGCATGGCCGTGCGGAAATAGTAGAGCGCGGGATCGACCGCCTCGCCACGCGCCAGCCTTGCGATCACGTCGGCCGGCCCGTGGCGCACGCCGTCGCTGTTGACGAGCACGAGCGCGCCGGCCGCCGTTTCGATGGTGTAACGCGCCGAGATGTCGGCGATCGCATCCGACCGGATGACCTGCCAGTCGGCGCCGCCGGGCAGGATGCGGCCGTTGACCCGCTCGCCGGACACCGTTCCCCCGAGGATGTTGATCACCCGCCGCGTGCCCATCGGCGTCAGGCCGAACTCCAGACTGTCGGCCAGTTCGGCGTGAATGTGCATGAACGGTGATTGCGCGACGAGCATGGGGCTCACTGCATCGTGTTGGGCAGGAACAGGACCAGGATCGGGAACGCCACGAGCAGCGACAGGCGCAGGACGTCCATCAGCACGAACGGCATGACGCCGGCGAACACGCGCTGAAGCGGTATGTCGCGCGCCAGCGAATTGAGCACGAAGACGTTCATGCCGACCGGCGGGGTGATCAGGCCGAGCTCCACCGTCATGACGATGATGACGCCGAACCAGATCGGATCGAAGCCGAGCTGCAGGATGACCGGATAGATGATCGGGATCATCAGCACGATCATCGCCATGGCGTCGAGGATGCAGCCGAGGATCAGGAAGAACAGCAGGATCAGCACCAGCGTGCCGTGGGGGCCGAGGTCGAGGGCCAGCAGCAGGTTGGCGATCTTCTGCGGCGTCTGCGTCGCCGTCAGGAAGTAGCCGAACAGGAGGGCGCCGATCAGGATGAAGAAGATCGAGGCGGAGACCTGGATGCTGTCGACGAGGCAGCGGTAGATCGCCTTGCCGTCGAGCCGGCGGCGCACGAGGCCGATGATCAGCACGCCCGAGGCACCCATGCCGGCGGCCTCGGACGGCGTGAAGACGCCGCCGTAGATGCCGCCCATGATGAAGACGAACAGCAGCACCACCGCCCAGACGCCGCGCGAAGCATGGATCCGCTCGGTCCAGTCAGCCTTCTCCTGGACGGGTACGTCGCTCTTGGAGAACATCACGTAGAGCCGCACCGTCACCAGATAGAGGAGCAGCGCCAGGATGCCGGGAATGACGCCGGCGATGAACAGCTTGCCGATGTCCTGCTCTGTCAGGATGCCGTAGATGGCGAGGACGATGGACGGCGGGATCAGGATGCCGAGCGTGCCGCCGGCCGCGATCGAGCCGGTCGCCAGCGTGTCGGGATAGCCGTAGCGCTTCATCTCCGGCAGCGCGACCCGGGTCATCGTCGCCGCTGTCGCCACCGACGATCCGCAGATCGCCGCGAAGCCGCCGCAGGCGGCGATCGTGGCCATGGCGAGCCCGCCGCGCCGGTGGCCGATCCAGGCGTTGGAGGCCCGGTACAGTTCCTTGCTGAGGCCGGACGCGGTCGCCAGCGACCCCATCAGGATGAACATCGGGATCAGCGCCAGCGAGTATTCCGTAGCGGTGCGGATCGGCGACAGGCCGACCAGGTTCAGCGCCGACGACGTCCGGACCATCATGGCGAAGCCGCCGACGCCGACGAGGCCCATGGCGACGCCGATCGGCACGCGCAGGAGCAGCAGGATGAACAGGACGACGAAGCCGCCGATGGCGACGAGATCGGGATAGCTCATGGCTCTCCGGCGGGATAGTCCTGCGGCCCGTCATCGTCGGGGCCGAGATTCGAGGGAACGTCGAAGTTGCCGGTGATGACCACATGGGCGATGCGGGCCAGCAGCACGACGGTGGTCAGCGCGATGCCGAGCCAGGCGAGCAGGTGGAACGGCCAGATCTGCACGTCGAGCTCGAAGGTGGTCTCGCCGGACGCCCGCGTGGCCAAGACGCGGACAAGGAACATCCACGTGAAGACGGCCGCGCAGCCGAAGAACACGAGATCGGCGAACAGGTTGAGATAGCCCCGGGCCTTGCGCGGGAGGGCCGACCAGAGGATGTCCACCTGGATATGCTCCTGCCGGTAGGCGGCGACCGCCACGCCCCAGAAAATGGCGACGCCGAGCAGCAGGCGACCGATGTCGAAGGATCCGGGCAGCGACGCGTTGAACCCGTAGCGCAGCACAACGGTCAGGAAGGTCAGCCCGGTGATGACCGCCAGGAACATCGCCGCCGCCCCGTCGACGAAGGTGACGATCCGTTTGATGAGCTGCTCGAACGCGTTCATCGAAGAGCCTGGACCTCACGCGCCCTCGCCCGCCGGCGAGAGATTCGGACAGGACGATCGCCGAGACGCCGAAGCCGCCGCCCCGGCCAATTGGTGCCGGGACGGCCGGTCATCGGTCCGCCTCAGTATTTCGAGTTGTACTTCTTCAGCGTATCCTGAAGGTCGTTCCAGACCGCGTCGGCGTCGTAGCCTGCGTCGTTCACGGCCTTCTTCCACTCGTCTTCCATCGGCGCCACGGCCTTGCGCCATTCGGCGACCTGGTCGTCGGTCGGCGTGGTCACGGTGTGGTCGGACATCGCCTTGATCTTGTCGCGGCCGCCGCTCTCGTACGTGGCCCAGCCGATCGAGGTCTGCTTGGCCCATTCGGGATTGCAGTGATCGTCGACCGCCTTCTTCTGGGCATCCGACAGGTTGTTGTAGAAGTCCTTGTTCATGCCCCAGACGAAGCCGACGACATAGGTCGGCATGTCGAGGTGGTACTTCACGGTCTTGTCGATGCCGAACAGGAGGATCGAGCCCCAGGGGAAGGTGATCGCGTCGGCGACGCCGCGCTCCAGCGCCTCGCGCGATTCCGGCGCGCTGACCTGGACCGGCTGGCCGCCGAGCAGGGTCACCATCTTGGAGATCGTGCCGTTGGCCGGCCGCACCTTCAGGCCGTTGACGTCGCCGGGAACGACGATCTTTTCCTTGGAATGGAAGGTGCCCGGGTCATGCGCGTTGGCGAGGCAGACATAGATGTCGCCCATCTCCTTTTCGGCGTAGTTGCCGTACCACTCGTCGATCGCCGCGGAGCCGTCCGTGGCGTTGGTGATGTTGAAGGGCAGATTGGCGGCGTCGAAGACGGGGAAGCGGCCCGGCGTGTAGCCCGGGTTGATGTAGCCCATGTCGGCGATGCCATCGCGGACCATGTCGTAGGTGTCCTTCGCGGCGCCGAGCTGCTGCGCCGGGAAGATCGTCACCGAGATCGTACCGCCGGTAGCTTCGTTGAGGGACGCGCCCCACTCGGTGATCGCCTGCTGCAGCGGATGTGTCGGCGGCACCCAGTGCGCGAACCGGATCTCGACCGGATCGTCCGCGTAGGCGGCACCCGCCGCGAACATGGCGGCGGAGACAATGGTGCTGGCAAGCCAGGTATGCGCTTTCATGCGGTCCTCCCTCAGACAGCGGATCTTTGGCGATCGGCTTGGCCGCCTGACGCGCACTGCGCTGGCGGCTCTGTTGGGCGTAGCCTAGACCGAGCCAAGCGGCGGGGGCAAGAATGTTGTTTGCTTCCGCAACTGTTTGCCCTCAAACTTTCGGATAGGGTGCCGAAATCGGCGGTTCATCCGGCACTTTCGGTCGTCTCGATCAGGAGCGCGATTCCCTGCCCACCGCCGATGCAGGCCGATGCGATGCCGTAGCGCAGGCCTGATCGAGCCAGTTCCCGGGCCAGCGTGACGGCGAGCCTCAGGCCGGTCGCGCCGAGCGGGTGGCCGATGGCGATCGCCCCGCCGTTGACGTTGAGCCTGTCCTCGTCGAGCCCGAGTTCGCGCGCACAGGCCATCACCTGGGCGCCGAACGCCTCGTTGATCTCGATGCGGTCGATGTCGGCGAGCGATAGGCCGCTGCGGTCCAGCACCGCCCGGATCGCCGGCACCGGTCCGATGCCCATGATCTCCGGCGGCACGCCGACGGCCGCCGCGCAGACGAGACGGGCCAGCGGCGCCCGGTCGCGGTCACGCGCATAGGCCCCGGAGGCGACCACCGCCGCCGCGGCGCCGTCGACCACGCCCGACGAGTTGCCGCCGGTCTGCACCCCGCCGAAGGCGGGCCGGATCCGCGCGAGCGCCTCAACCGATGATGGCCGGATATGCGTATCCTGACGCACCGCATCGACCTTGCGCGGCAGCCTGATGCCACGGTCGTTGTAGCCCTCGAGCGCGAACACCTCGCTCGTCACCGGGGTGATCTCGCCGTCGAGGAATCCGCTGTCCCTGGCCGCCATGGCCCGTTCGAAGCTGCGCGCCGCATAGGCGTCGACCGCCTCGCGGCCGATCTGATAGCGCGTCGCGAGGGTCTCCGCCGTGCCGCCCATGGTGACGCTCGCCGCCGGATCGAGCAGCGCTTCCCAGAGGAAATCCTTGAACTCGACTCGGCCCATGTCGAAACCGCCGCGATGGGTGTAGGCGGCGATCGGATTGCGGCTCATCGATTCCGCGCCGACGCACAGCGCCGCGTTCGCCCGGCCGAGCGACACCGCGTCGGCGGCCTGGCTGATCACCTCGAGCCCGGTCCCGCAGATACGCTGTACCAGATGGGCGGGCACCTCCATCGGCACCCCGGAATAGAGGCCGACATGGCGCGGCAGCATGTAGGCGTCGAAGCTCGCCTGGGCCATCGAGCCGCAGATAACGGTTCCGACGTCCTCCGGCGGGACGGCGGCGCGCGCCAGCGCCTCGCGGCCGGCTTTGATGCCGAGATCGATCGGCGAGACCAGCGACAGCGCGCCCTTGTAGTCGACGAAGGGCGTGCGCACCCCGTCGAGGAGCCAGACGTCGCTCCATTCGGCGCAGACCGCGCGCTCCGTCCCGCTCATGTCTCGTTTCTCCTCACGCAAGCGCCAGGACGTCGGGTCCCGGCGGTTCGGCGTACAGGGTTTCGATCAGGGCGGCGCGGTTCTCGAGCACCGCGCGCTGGTTGATCGATCCCTTGTCGGTCATCTCGTGGCGGTCGATCGATGGCGGCTCGGGCATGAGCAGCAGCCGGACCACCCGGTTGGAGCTTCCCGTCGCCGTCCGCGCGAAGCTTTCCAGCCGGTCGCGGAACGCCGCCCTGACGGCATCGTCGGCGACGAGGGCGGCCAGTCCCCCGTCGGCGGGAAGCCCGGCCAGCCGGCGGCAGGCGTTGGGGTCGACGAAGACCAGCGCCGACACGTAGTCGCGGTTCAGCCCGGCGATCACCACGTCGGAGACGTAGGGCGCGAAATGGTCGATGAAGGCGCCGCGCAGCGGCCCGACATTGACCCAGGTTCCGGTATCGAGCTTGAAGTCCTCCTTGACGCGGCCGTCGAAGACCAGGCCGGCGGAGGGATCGTCCGGGTCGGCGAACCGCATGGCGTCGCCGAGCATGTAGTAGCCGTCGGCGTCGAACGCCGCCGCCGTCATGTCCGGCTGGCGCCAATAGCCGGGCAGCACGCTCGGGCTCCGGATCCGCGCCTCGAGCTTGGCACCGTTCGGCACCAGCTTGATGTCGACGCCGGGCGCGGGGATGCCGACATGGCCGGCCGGCGCATCCCACAACAGCACGAGCGCGAACGGCCCGGTCTCGGTCGCGCCGAAGCCGCAAAGCCGCAGGATGCGCGCGCCGCAGGTCCTGGTCGCCATGGCGTCGAGGTCGTCCCAGACGTGCTGGGCCATCCCGGCGCCGGCATAGAACAGCACCTTCAGGTCCTTGAAGAACGTCTCGCGCAGGCCCGGGTCGTCGCGCAGGTAGGGAACGAGCGCGTCGAAGCCCTTCGGCACGTTGAAGTACCAGTTCGGCGAGACGTCGCGCAGGTTGCGGACGGTCCGTTCGATACCGGCCGGCGTCGGATTGCCGTCATCGATATAGAACGTCCCGCCGTTGTAGAGCGCGATCCCGAAATTGTGGTTGCCGCCGGCGGTATGGTTCCACGGCGCCCAGTCCAGGATCACCGGCGGCTCGTCACGGAAGTAGGGAAACGCGCAGGCGATCATCTCCTGGTTGGAGGTCAGCATGCGCTGGGTGTTGACCACGCCCTTGGGCATGCCGGTGGAGCCGGAGGTGAACAGGATCTTGGCGATCGTATCCGGCCCCACGGTGGCGTTCGCCGTGTCCGCCGCCGCGGGATCGGCCCCGGCATCCTCACCATTCGCCAGCGTGTCGAACAGGGTCTGGCCGGGGCCCGGGTTGCGGGCGACCACGACCTCGCAGCCCCGGGGCGTCGCGGCGTCGAGCGCCGGGGCGAAGGCCGCGCCGTCGGCGGCGAAGATCAGGCCGGGCGTCACCAGCTCGACGATGTAGCGCAGCTTCGCGTAGTCGGTGGAGATCAGCGAGTAGGCCGGCGATACCGGAGCATACGGGATGCCGACATACTGGGCGGCCAGCCCGAGGAGCGCGTGCTCGATATCGTTGCCCGACAGGATGACGATCGGCCGCTCCCGGGTCAGGTGCCGTGTCAGGAGCGCCGCACCGATCCGCCGCACCAGGTCCAGCGTCTCGGCGTAGGTGAACCGGCGCCAGCCGGCGCCGTCACCGTCGCCCCCGCCGGCCGGGCGACCGGCGAGGAAAAGCCGGTCCGGTGTGGCCTCGGCCCAGTCGACCAGTCGGTCGGTCAGGCGCTCCGGATAGGCCGGCAGTGGAAACGGCGATCGAAACAGGATCGATCCGTCGGGTCGGTGTTCGGCCACGACGTCGCGCGGCCCGAGATCGACGGGCCGGAAGCGGTCCGGATCGGTCTGCTTCTTGGCCGCGTCGTTGCCGGTCATCACTCCTTCTCGACTTTGGGCGCGCGTTTCTCGAGGAAATCGCGCAGCCTTTGCTTGGCTTCGTCCTGGCTTTGCGCAACCGCCGCCATCAGCGCCTCGGTGAAATAGCCGTTGCCGCCGGCGGCCTCGGCGATACGCGGCACCGCCTGCAGGATGGCGTAGTTGCTGAGCGGCGCGTTCGACGCGATGGCCCGGGCCAGCGTCTTCGCCTTGTCGAGCCCGGCCCCGTCGTCGACCAGATAGTGCGACAGGCCGATGGTCTGCCCTTCGGCTGCGTCATAGACGCGCCCGGTCAGCATCATGTCCATCATCCGCGCCGCGCCGATCAGCTTCGGCACCCGCACCGAGCCGCCGCCGCCCACGAAGATGCCGCGCTGGCCCTCCGGCAGGCCGTAATAGGCGGAGCGCTCGGCGACGCGGATATGGGTGGCGCAGGCCAGTTCCAGGCCGCCGCCAACGACGGCCCCATGCAGGACCGAGACGACCGGCACCCGGCCGAACGCAATCTTGTCGAACACCGACTGCCACATCCGCGAATGCTCGATGCCCTCGGCGAGGTCGCGTTCGCGCAATTCCGAAAGGTCGAGACCGGCGGAGAAATGCGTGCCCTCGCCACTCAGCACGACAGCCTTCACGCCCTCCGGCAGCCGCGTGAAGAAGATCTCCAGGCCGAGGACGGTCGGATCGTCGAGCGCGTTGCGTTTGTTCGGCCGGGCAAGCCGCAGGAGGGCGATATCGCCGTCGACCTCGGCGGCAAGCGATCCCGGCAGATCCGGCAGGTCCGAAGACGGATTTTCCGACCCGTGCAACGCGACAACTCCTCCCGATGTATCGAGGCCGTTGATAACAGTTTGTAGCCAAACCATCAATCGGCCATCGCGCGCAAGCAGCCGGAGCGCGGACGTTCGGGGACCCGGAAACGAAAATGCCCGGGCCAGGGCCCGGGCATCAAGCGCGTTCGATTCGACCCGCGTGTCTCAGACGGGCCAGGCTTCGAGCCTGTGGGCGGAGTCCCAGAACATCCATTCGAGCTGCATGGCACGCTGGAACGCCAGATGCATTGCCTCGCGTGTCGCCAGGGTTTCCCCCGCCGCGACGCGATCGGTCGTGGCGATGGCCCCATCGACAGCGGCCTGGAAATCCTCGCCGCCATAGGTATCGATCCAGGCCTGGTAGGGATTGTCCGGCGTGGTGGCGTTGGCAAGGATGTCCTTGCCGACCTCACCGTAGACCCAGAAGCAGGGCAACAGCGCCGCCAGCACGACCGGATACGGCTGGGCGTAGGCGGTCGCGAGCAGGAACGCCGTGTAATGGTGGCACGCCGGCGACAAGGCGATTGCCTCGAACGCCTGCCTGTCGATTCCGAACCGGGCGAAATAGGTCTCGTGCAGCGCGCGCTCGACGACGATGGCTTCCGTGGCCGCCTTGGAAAACTGGATGATCCCGTTGGCGTCATCCGCCTTGGCGGCCGCGATCGCCAGCGCGCGCGCGTAGTCGGCCAGGTAGTGGCCGTCCTGAACGATATAGTGCTGGAACCGATCCTGACGAAGGGCGCCGGCCGCCAGTTCCGTATTGAACGGAAGCGTCCGGATCGCCTCGTACAGATCCGCGTTGCGCCGCCACGCCTCGGCGCTGAAAGGCGTCACATTCGACGACACGACCCGACCCTTGTCAGCCGTGACCGGCGGCCTTCAGCGCGGCGATCACTTCCTGGAGACGGTCGAGATGGCGCTGCGCCTTCTCGCGGGCCAGCTCGTCCCTGGCGTCGGCGACGTCTTCCTCGGCGTTCTGGATCTCCTGGGCGAGAACCGCCTCGTCGATCTCCTCCACCGGGATCGCCTGTTCGGCGAGCACGGTGATCATGTCGGGGCGGACGTCGGCGAAACCGCCGCGCACGAACACCTCGCGCTTCGCGTTGTCGGTGCCGCGCACGGCAAGGATGCCGGCACGCAGGGTCGCGATCGCCGGCACGTGCTGCGGCAGCACGCCGAAGTCACCCTCGGCGCCGGGGACGTCGACCTGGGCGACGTCCTCGGACATGAGCAGCCGTTCCGGCGAGACCAGCTCGAAGCGGATAGTGTCGGCCATTGGGCTTCAGGCTCCTTCGGATCTTCAGGCCGCTTCGGCCGCCAGACGCTGCGCCTTCTCGACGGCCGCCTCGATGGTGCCGACCATGTAGAAGGCGGCTTCCGGCAGGTGGTCGTAGTCACCGTCGCAGAGCGCCTTGAAGCCCTTGATGGTGTCGGCGAGGTCGACGAACACGCCCGGCGAGCCGGTGAACACCTCGGCCACGAAGAACGGCTGCGACAGGAAGCGCTCGATCTTGCGGGCGCGGGCGACCGCCAGCTTGTCGTCTTCCGACAGCTCGTCCATGCCCAGGATGGCGATGATGTCCTGGAGCGACTTGTAGCGCTGCAGGATCTCCTGCACGCGGCGCGCCGTCTCGTAGTGCTCTTCGCCCAGCACGTTCGGGTCGAGCATGCGCGAGGTCGAGTCGAGCGGATCCACGGCCGGGTAGATGCCCTTTTCCGAAATGGCGCGGTTGAGCACCGTCGTGGCGTCCAGATGGGCGAACGAGGTGGCCGGCGCCGGGTCGGTCAGGTCGTCGGCCGGCACGTAGATGGCCTGAACCGATGTGATCGAGCCCTTGGTCGTGGTGGTGATTCGCTCCTGCAGGGCGCCCATGTCGGTGGCCAGGGTCGGCTGGTAGCCCACCGCCGAAGGAATACGGCCGAGAAGGGCCGACACCTCGGAGCCCGCCTGGGTGAAGCGGAAGATGTTGTCGACGAAGAACAGCACGTCCTGGCCCTGGTCGCGGAAGTACTCGGCGACGGTCAGGCCGGACAGGGCGACGCGGGCACGCGCGCCGGGCGGCTCGTTCATCTGGCCGTACACCAGGGCGCACTTGGAGCCCTCGCCGCCGCCCTTCTTGTTCACGCCGGACTCGATCATCTCGTGATAGAGGTCGTTGCCCTCGCGGGTACGCTCACCCACGCCGGCGAACACCGAGTAGCCGCCGTGCGCCTTGGCGACGTTGTTGATCAGTTCCTGGATCAGCACCGTCTTGCCGACGCCGGCGCCGCCGAACAGGCCGATCTTGCCGCCCTTGGCGTACGGGGCGAGCAGGTCGACGACTTTGATGCCGGTGACGAGGATCTCGGCCTCGGTGGCCTGCTCCACGTATTCCGGCGCGGGGGCGTGGATCGGGCGATGATGCTTGGTCTTGATCGCGCCTTCCTCGTCCACCGGCTCGCCGATGACGTTCATGATACGCCCCAGCGTCTCCTCGCCGACGGGAACCTCGATCGGCTCGCCGGTGTCGGTGACGTCCTGGCCGCGGGTCAGGCCCTCGGTCGCGTCCATGGCGATGGTGCGCACCGTGTTCTCACCCAGATGCTGGGCGACCTCGAGCACCAGGCGCGTGCCGTGGTTGTCGGTCTCGAGGGCGTTCAGGATTTCCGGGAGCTTGTCCTCGAAGTGCACGTCGACGACGGCGCCCGTCACCTGCGTGATCTGGCCGACGTTCTTGTTCTTGGCGGATTTGGTTGCCATCGGAATCTACCCTGCTCTCAATATGGTTCAGAGCGCCTCGGCGCCCGAGATGATTTCGATCAGTTCCTTGGTGATCTGCGCCTGACGCGACCGGTTGTAGGTCAGCGTCAGCCGGTCGATCATGTCGCCGGCGTTGCGCGTGGCGTTGTCCATCGCCGTCATGCGCGCACCCTGCTCGGACGCGGCGTTCTCAAGAAGCGCCCGGAAGATCTGCACGGAAATGTTGCGCGGCAGGAGGTCGGCCAGGATTTCGGTCTCGTCCGGCTCGAACTCGTAGGCCGCCAGCGCCGCCGCGGCCTCCGCCTCTTCGGCCGGCGGGATACTCGCCGGGATCAGCTGCAGGCCGGTCGGCACCTGGCTGATCACCGAGCGGAACTCGGCGAAGAACAGCGTGCAGACGTCGAACTCGCCGGCCTCGAACAGCGACAGCACCTTCTCGCCAATCGCGTGCGCGTTGGAGAAGCCGATCTGCTTCACCTCGCGCAGCGTGATCGTGTCGATGATCAGCGAACTGTAGGTACGGCGCAGCTGATCGTAGCCCTTGCGCCCGACGCAGAGGATCTTGACCGTCTTGCCGTCGGCCTGGAGCCGCGCGACGCGCTCGCGCACCATGCGCACGATCGAGGAGTTGAAACCGCCGCACAGGCCGCGCTCGGACGAGCACACCACCAGCAGATGGGTGTCGTCCTTGCCGGTGCCGACCATGATCGGCGACGTTTCCTCGGCGCTGGTCAGCGAGCCGGCGAGGCCCGCCAGCACCTGCTCCATGCGCTCGGCATAGGGCCGCGCCGCCTCGGCCGCGGTCTGCGCGCGCCGCAGCTTCGCCGCGGCCACCATCTGCATGGCCTTGGTGATCTTCTGCGTCGCCTTGACCGAGGCGATGCGGTTTCTGAGGTCCTTGAGGCTCGCCATCTATGCGGCTCCGCTAAGCTCGTCCAATGTCCGAAATTCAGGCCGCGAAGGCCTTGGCGAACTCGGAAACGGCTTTTTCGAGCTCTCTGCCGGTCTTGTCCGAGATTTCCTTCTCGGTGCGGATCGCGTCGAGGATGCCCATGTGCTTGTCACGGATGTGACGCAGCAGGTCTTCCTCGAAGCGACGCACGGCGGAGACCGGCTGGTCGTCGAGATAGCCGTTCACGCCGGCATAGATCACGACCACCTGCTCCTCGACCTTGAGCGGCGAGAACTGCGGCTGCTTCAGAAGCTCGGTCAGACGGGCGCCGCGATTGAGCAGGCGCTGCGTCGTGGCGTCGAGATCGGAGCCGAACTGGGCGAAGGCCGCCATTTCGCGGTACTGCGCCAGCTCGCCCTTGATCTTGCCGGCGACCTGCTTCATCGCCTTGATCTGCGCCGCCGAGCCCACGCGGCTGACCGACAGGCCGACGTTCAGCGCCGGGCGGATGCCCTGGTAGAACAGGTCGGTCTCCAGGAAGATCTGGCCGTCGGTGATCGAGATCACGTTGGTCGGGATGTAGGCCGACACGTCGTTGGCCTGCGTCTCGATCACGGGAAGCGCGGTCAGCGAGCCCGAGCCGTTTTCCTTGTTCATCTTCGCGGCGCGCTCGAGCAGGCGCGAATGCAGGTAGAACACGTCGCCCGGATAGGCCTCGCGTCCCGGCGGGCGGCGAAGCAGCAGCGACATCTGGCGATAGGAGACGGCCTGCTTGGACAGATCGTCATAGGCGATCACGGCGTGCATGCCGTTGTCGCGGAAGAACTCGCCGATGGCGCAGCCCGAGAACGGCGCCAGGTACTGCATCGGCGCCGGGTCGGAGGCGGTGGCGGCGATGACGACGGAATATTCCAGCGCGCCACGCTCCTCGAGCACCTTCACGAACTGGGCGACGGTGGAGCGCTTCTGGCCGACGGCGACGTAGACGCAGTAGAGCTTCTGGCTCTCGTCGTCCGAGGCGTTGAGCGGCTTCTGGTTGAGGATCGTGTCGAGGATGATGGCGGTCTTGCCGGTCTGGCGGTCGCCGATGATCAGCTCGCGCTGGCCGCGGCCGATCGGGATCAGCGCGTCGACGGCCTTGAGGCCGGTGGCCATCGGCTCGTGCACCGACTGGCGCGGGATGATGCCCGGCGCCTTGACGTCGACGCGGCGCTTTTCCTTGGACTTGATCGGGCCCTTGCCGTCGATCGGGTTGCCCAGGGCGTCGACGACGCGGCCGAGAAGCTCCTTGCCGACCGGCACTTCGACGATGGCGCCGGTGCGCTTGACGGTGTCGCCTTCCTTGATGTCGCGGTCGGAGCCGAAGATGACGACGCCGACGTTGTCGCTCTCGAGGTTCAGCGCCATGCCCCGGATGCCGCCGGGGAATTCGACCATCTCACCGGCCTGGACCTTATCCAGCCCGTAGACGCGGGCGATGCCGTCGCCGACGGACAGCACCTGGCCGACCTCGGTGACTTCGGCTTCCTTGCCGAAATTCTTGATCTGCTCCTTCAGGATCGAGGAGATTTCAGCGGCCCGAATGTCCATCAGCCGACCTCTTTCATAGCGATTTTGAGACTGTTGAGTTTGGTGCGCAGCGACGTGTCGATCATGCGGCTGCCGATGCGGACGACGAGACCGCCCAGCAGATCCGCGTCAACCTTGCGGTTGAGCTGCACGTCCTTGCCGAGAGACGCCTTCAGGGCGGCGGACAGCTCCGCGACCTGATCGGCGCTCAATTCATGCGCGGAAGTGACCTCCGCGGAAACCTCGCCGCGATGCTGGGCGACCAGCTTGCGGAAGCCGCCGATCATTCCCGGCAGCGCGAACAGGCGCCGGTTCCTGGCCGTCAGCTTGACGAAATTCTCGGTGATACCGGTGATGCCGGCCTTCTCCAGGACGGCGCCCATGGCGCGGACCTGGTCCTCGGCGGAAAATACCGGGCTCATGACGAGGCGGGTGAGATCCTCGCTCTCGTCGATCATCTTACCGACCTGGTCGAGCTCGCCGGCCACTTTGTCGATGGCTTTCGCCTCGACGGCGAGTTCGAACAGCGCCGTGGCGTAGCGGCCCGCGACGCCGGATACGATCGAATCTTCTGCGTTCACGCGTCGTGCTCTCTGATGCGACCTGATTGATGGCGTTGCTAGCCCCCGTATGACCCGTCTCCGAGCCGTCGCGGCGACCGGCCACAGGCCTCTGGAAGTGGTGTCGCCCGGAAGCCGGGGCTTCGCTAGCACACCACACTTGCCCTTGCAACACGCCAACGACGTGACTCGGCCCCAATGTCGAAGTGGTCTACAGAAAGCTGACCGGATCGACGTCGATCGAGACCCGCAGCCCCCCCTTGGCCGTCGGCGCCCGGGCCAGCCATCGCCGCAGCCATCCCTGCAGGTCGAAGCCGCGCGGCGCCTTGACGAGCAGGCGGAAGCGGTGCCGCCCGCGCACCACCGCCAGCGGCGCCTCGGCCGGCCCCAGCACGCGGACCGCGTCCGCCCCCCGATATTCCGAACCATGGGCGTTGTCCGCTCTTGGTACGGCGCGCGCCAGCGCCCGCGCGTAGCCGGACGCCTCGGCGTGGGTGCGCCCTGAGACGACGATCGCCGCCAGCCGCCCGAACGGCGGCAGGCCGGAGCGCTCGCGCTGCTCCATCTCGCGGGCATAGAAGGCCTCGCGATCGCCCGAGATGATCGCCTGCATGACCGGATGGTCGGGGTCGAAGGTCTGGATCAGCCCGCGTCCGCCGTCCTTCTGCCGGCCGGCGCGTCCGGTGACCTGCTGCAGCAGCTGGAACGTGCGCTCGGCGGCGCGCGGATCGGCGGTTGCCAGCCCGATATCGGCGTCGATCACCCCGACCAGGGCGAGATGCGGGAAATTGTGCCCCTTGGCGACGAGCTGCGTGCCGATGATCAGGTCGACCTCGCCGCGCTCGATCATCGAGAACCGCATCCGCAGTTCCGAAATCGACTGCACCAGGTCGCTGGAGAGCATCAGGATGCGGATATCGGGGAAAAGATCGGCCGCCTCCTCGGCGATTCGCTCGATTCCCGGTCCGCAGGCGACCAGGCTGTCCTCGGCGTCGCAGTTCGGGCAGCGCTCGGGCCTGGCGATCGAATGGCCGCAATGGTGGCACGACAGCACCCGGCGGAAGCGGTGATCCACCAGCCAGGCCGAGCAGTTGGGGCATTCGAACCGGAACCCGCATTTGCGGCAGAGCGTCAGCGGCGCATAGCCGCGCCGGTTGAGAAACAGGAGCGCCTGTTCGCCGCCGGCGATCGTCTCCTTGATCGCGTCCACGAGCACCGGGCTCAGGAACCGGCCGGACGGGGCTCCGTCGGCGCGCATGTCGATCGCCTTGATGTCGGGCAGGCTGGCGCCGAATCGGTCGGGCAGCTTCACGTGGATGTAGCGGCCGCGCTCGGCGTTGGCCCGGGTCTCGATCGACGGCGTCGCCGACGACAGGATCACCGGAAAGCCGCCGATCATGCCGCGCACCACCGCCATGTCGCGGGCCGAGTAGATGACGCCCTCCTCCTGCTTGTAGGCGGGGTCGTGCTCCTCGTCGACGACGATCAGGCCGGGCTCGGCAAACGGCAGGAACAGCGCCGAGCGCGCGCCGACGACGGCGCGCACCTGGCCGTTCGCCACCCCTCGCCAGGTGCGCTCGCGCAGCCGCGGCGTCATGCCCGAGTGCCATTCGGCCGGGCGGGTTCCGAATCGCGCCTCGAAGCGGTCGAGGAACTGCGTGGTGAGCGAGATTTCCGGCACCAGCACCAGCACCTGCCGGCCGCGCCTCAGCGCCTCGGCGACGGCCTCGAAATACACCTCTGTCTTGCCCGCGCCGGTGACGCCTTCGACCAGCGCGACGGCGAAGGCATCCGCCGCCACGGCGTCGCGCAGGCGCGCGGCCGCGTCCGCCTGCCCGTCGCTCAGCACGGGGGGCGCGAAATCCGGATCGGGCGTGCCCACCACAGGCGCCGGCGGCAGCGCCACCCGCTCCAGCGTTCCCGCATCGACCAGCCCCTCGACCACCGAGGCGCCGACACCGGCGGCCTGCGCCAGCGCGCCCTTGTTCCAGGCGAGCCCGTCGGCGGCGATCTCGAGCACCCGCGTGCGCGCCGCCGTCATGCGTTCCGGTGCCGCGCCGGCCAGCCGCACCGCCATCACCGGCTTTTCCGGCCCGAAGGCGTCCGGCACCCGCAGCACCATGCGCAGCACCGTGCCGCGATGGCTGAGCGTGTAGTCGGCCAGCCAGTCGACGAACCGGCGCATCTCCTCGCCGATATGCCCGTCGAGCTTGTCCTCGACTGATCTGAGCTTCTTCGCCGGCACCGAATCCGGTGCCCCGTCCCAGACGACGGCGAGCACCGATCGCGGCCCCAGCGGCACGACAACGACGTCGCCCGGCGCCAGCGTCATCCCCGCCGGCACTGCATAGGTATAGGGCCGCTCGACCGCGACGGGGACGAGCACGGAGACGGTTGCCGGTTTCTCCAAAAGGTCGGTCATGCGAATCGCGGGACTGTCATCGGCCTCAAAGTACGCTAAACAGGGCGCCAGTCAGCCGGTTGCCGGAACACAGTCGCCGGAACACAGTCAAGGTAGTCCCATGAAATTCTTCGTCGACACCGCCGATATCAACGAGATCCGCTCCCTCGCCGACACCGGCCTGCTCGACGGCGTCACCACCAATCCCTCGCTGGTCGCCAAGGCAGGCCGGCCGTTCCGCGAGGCTGTCGCCGAGATCTGCGGCATCGTCGAGGGGCCGGTGTCCGCCGAGGTCACCGCCACCGACGTCGACGGCATGGTCGCCGAGGGCAGGAGCCTGGCCGAGATCGCCGACAACGTCACGGTCAAGGTGCCGTTGACCATGGACGGACTCAAGGCCTGCCGCGCGCTGACCCAGGCCGGCATTATGGTCAACGTGACCCTGTGCTTCTCGGCCAATCAGGCGCTGCTCGCCGCCAAGGCCGGCGCCACCTTCGTCTCGCCCTTCATCGGCCGTCTCGACGATATCGGCCTCGACGGCGTCGAGCTGATCGCCGAGATCCGCGCGATCTACGACAATTACGGGTTCGAGACCGAGCTGCTCGCCGCTTCCATCCGTACGGTGAACCACGTCAGGGACTGCGCGCTCGCCGGCGCCGACGTCGCCACCATCCCGCCCGCGATCATCCGCCAGCTCGTGGCGCACCCGCTGACCGACAAGGGCCTCGCCGCCTTCCTGTCCGATTGGGCGAAGACCGGCGAGAAGATCCTCTAGGGCCCCCGAAACGGCCCGCCCGAAAGGCCCGCCCGGATATTTTTACCCGGGCACAATTGACACGGTAATTTTACCGGGGTAAATCCCTGCGGATATCACCACCGCAGGGATCCCCCGATCATGACCACCGAAAACCGCTGTATCGCCTTCAACGGCCCGACACGCGTTTCCGCCGGCGCGCGCATCGATGTCGCGCTCGCGGTGAAGCAGGCGATCGATTGCGACGAGACGGCGCAGATCCTGATCTTCGACGAAACCACGAGCAGGCCGGTCGAGTTCGACCTGCGCGGCACGCTCGACGATGTCCGCCAGCGCCTGGTCGACGCCGTCGATGAAACCGCCCGACCGGACACCCCCGGGCCCGAAACCGCCCGACCCGCCACCGCCAGCCCCGAAACAGACGATCGTCCCAAACGCCCGGGCCGGCCGAAGCTCGGCGTCGTCGGCCGCGAGGTCACGCTCCTGCCGCGCCATTGGGCGTGGCTGAACGCCCAGCCCGGCGGCGCTTCGGTCGCCCTGCGCAAGCTGGTCGAGAAAGCCCGGCAGGCGAACGACCGGACCGACCGCCAACGCATGAGCCGCGACTCGTGCTATCGCTTCATGAGCGCGATGGCCGGCAACCTTCCGAATTTCGAGGAGGCCTCGCGGGCGCTTTTCGCCGGTGACCGCGACAAGTTCGACGAAATGGTCGACTTCTGGCCGGGCGACATCCGCGAGCACGCCCATGCGCTGGCCGAAAAGGCATTCTGAACGGGACACGACCCATGATCCTCGAGCACGCCATCCTGAACGTGAAGCCGGGTCAGGCCGACGCCTTCGAGGCGGCGATGCGCGAGGCGCTGCCGTTGATCTCCGCCAGCGACGGTTTCCGGGGGCTCGAGGTGCGCCGCTGCATCGAGTCCCCGGATCGCTACGTGCTGCTGGTCAGATGGGACAGCGTCGAAGCCCATGATCCGGGATTTCGCGGCTCCGACCGCTATCCGCGCTGGAAGGCGCTGCTGCACCGCTTCTACGATCCGTTTCCGGTCGTGGAGCACTACGGCGCGCCCGTCGCCATGGCCTGAACGAGTCGCCACGGCCTAAACGAAAGGTTAACGCGGCGCGCGCAAGACTGGCTTCGAACCCCGTACGAGGAAGGTCGCCCGCACGATGCCACCCGGACGCCAGGCACGGACACGCGAAGACGCCGCACCGGTGATCGGCCCGCTGCTGGCGGCCGCCGACCTGCGGGCGAGCGCCGAGGCCTGGCTCACCAGCCTGGCGACCGAACGCCGCCTGTCGGACAAGACGGTGGAGGCCTACGGCCGCGACCTCCGCCAGTTTCTCACCTTCCTGCGGGACCATCTCGGCGATCCGCCCGCCGCCGCCGATTTCGCCGATCTCAGGCCGACCGATATCCGCGCCTGGCTCGCCGCGCGTCGCGGCGACGGGCTCGCCGGTCCCTCGCTGTCGCGGGCGCTCGCCGCGATCCGCTCGTTCACGCGGTTCCTGGAAAAGACCACCGGCACCAGGACGACGGCGCTCACCGTCGTGCGCGGGCCGAAGAAGCGCCACGCCCTGCCGAAACCCTTGTCGCGCGACGCGGCGCTGCGCGTCATCGATGCCGAGGAGATCGATACCGGCGCGGCCGAACCCTGGATCGCCGCCCGCGACGCCGCCGTCTTCGCCCTGCTCTATGGCTGCGGCCTGCGCATTTCCGAGGCGCTTGGCCTCACCCGGTCGGAGGCGCCGGCGCCGGACACCGCGCTGCGCATCACCGGCAAGGGCGGCAAGACCCGGCTCGTACCGGTGCTGCCCGCGGTGGCCGAGGCGATCGCCGACTACCTGCGCCTGTGCCCCTACGCCTTGGCCGCGGACGGCCCGCTGTTCGTCGGTGCCCGCGGCGGCCCGCTCAACCCGCGCCTCATCCAGCGTGCGATGGCGCGGCTGCGCGGCGCGCTCGGCCTGCCCGACAGCGCCACGCCGCACGCGCTGCGCCATTCCTTCGCCACCCATCTGCTGATGAATGGTGGCGACCTGCGCGCCATCCAGGAACTGCTCGGCCACGCCAGCCTGTCGACGACGCAGGTCTATACGGAAATCGACGAAAACCGCCTGCTGGAGGCCTATCACGCCGCCCATCCGCGCGCCTGACCGGACCGATCGCCGCCAAGATAACGCGTTCGTGAGCGGCCGCGCTCTTGCCGCCCCCGCGAACGGTGCTAGCCTTTCGGGTGCGACGATTCATCCTGACGTCGTTCCTTGAGAGGAGACTTCGCATGACAAGCAAACTCCTCGCAGGTCTCGCCGCGGTTGCGCTGACCATGTCGGCGGGCGCCGCGTTCGCGGATTGCTCGGCCGGTCACACGGCCGCCAAGCAGACCCCGGTGAAGACCGCGCAGATCAGCACCCCGACGCAGACCTCCACGACCCAGCCCGCGCAGGACTAGGGAGCGGCGAATACGTCTGTGTAGGAATTTGGCCCGGGCCCGCGGCCCGGGTTCTTTTTTGCGGGTTTGGCGCATAGATCGCGCCACGCACCCTCTCTCCGCACCGTCGGCGCCGCCCCGTTAGCGGAGCTTCGCCAGCACGAAGATCGCCTGTTCGCCGAAGAGGTTGAGCGTCCGCAGCGAGGCCCCCTCGGAAAGGCGGTCGCCCTTCGATCCGAGCGCGATCACCTTCTCGATGGTGACGCCCATGTCGTCGGCGAGCGCGCAGAAATCGCGGATCGTGCAGAAATGGATGTTGGGCGTCGCGTACCAGCTCACCGGCAGGTGCTCGGTGATCGGCATGCGGCCGCGCGTCAGCAGCTGCCAGCGCATCCGCCAGTGGCCGAAATTCGGGAACGACACGATGCCGCGCCGGCCGATGCGCAGGATGTGCTCGAGCACGCCGCGCGGGTCGCGGGTGGCCTGGATGGTCTGGCTCAGCACCACGTAGTCGAAGGCGTTGTCGGGATAGTCCACGAGATCGCGGTCGGCGTCGCCCTGCACCACAGCCAGGCCCTTGGCCACGCACTCGTTGACGTTGCGCTGGCTGAGCTCGACGCCGCGCCCGTCGATGCCGTAGCGGTTCTCCAGGATCTCGAGCAGGGTGCCATCGCCGCAGCCGATGTCGAGCACCCGGCTGCCCGGCCGGATCAGGTCGGCGACCAGATTCAGATCGACGCGGCTGGACGGCGGGGCCGCGCTGTACCCGTTCCCCGGCGCCGTCATAGCATGGTGGACGACAGCTGACGGGTCGGCGGGGCCGGCAATCCGCGCGCATGCGCGGCCGAGTCGAGGAAGCCGCGAACGGCGCCGAACAGTTCCGGCTCGTCGAGCAGGAAGGAATCGTGCCCCGAGTCGGTCTCGATCTCGACGAAGCTGACGCGGGCACCCGCCGCGTTCAGCGCGTGCACGACCTGCCGGTTGCCCTCGGTCGGGAACAGCCAGTCCGACGTGAACGAGACGACGCAGAAGCGCGTGCTGGTGCCGAGGAACGCGTTGGCCAGCTGCCCGTCGTAGTCCGCCGCGAGGTCGAAATAGTCCATCGCCCGGGTCAGGTAGAGGTAGCTGTTGGGGTCGAACCGGTCGACGAAGGTCGAGCCCTGATGGCGCAGATAGCTTTCGATCTGGAAATCGGCGTCGAAGCCGAAGGTGATCGCCGCCCGGTTCTGCAGGTTGCGCCCGAACTTCCGGTGCAGCGCCTCGTCCGACATGTAGGTGATGTGCGCGGCCATCCGCGCCACCGACAGGCCCTTCTTCGGGCTGGTGCCTTCGAGCAGGTAGCGCCCGCCGCGCCAGTCGGGATCGGCCATCACCGCCTGGCGGCCGACCTCGTGGAAGGCGATGTTCTGCGAGGTGTGGCGCGCCGCAGTGGCGATCGGGATCGCCGAAAACACCCGGTCGGGATGGCTGGCGGCCCATTCCAGCACCTGCATGCCGCCCATGGAACCACCGATCACGCAGAACAGCGTGTCGATGCCGAGATGATCGAGCAGCATCGTCTGCGCCCGCACCATGTCGCGAATCGTCACCACCGGGAAATCGAGGCCGTAGGATTCACCGGTCGCCGGGTCGATGCTGCCCGGTCCCGAGGAGCCCATGCAGCCGCCGAGCACGTTGGCGCAGATGACGAAGTAGCGGTCGGTGTCGATCGGCTTTCCGTGGCCGACCATCTTGTCCCACCAGCCGGGCTTCATGGTCACCGGATGGATGTTGGCGGCATGCTGGTCGGCGGTCAGCGCGTGCGCCACCAGAATGGCGTTGTTTTTCTGCGGATCGAGCGTGCCATAGGTCTGGTAGGCGATCGTCAGCGGCGCGAAATCGATGCCGCAGTCGAGCCGCAGCGGCTGGTCCGGACCGAACTGGACCACTTGGCTGTCGGGTGCCGCGATCTGGCGATAGGTGGTCGACCGGCTCTTGATCCCGGGTATCATCGTGCTGCTCAGCCGGTTTGCCGGCCTTCTACGGGGCGAATGCTTTCCCCGGGACCCTGCGCCCGGGACTCGATCTAGTTGGGCCGGTACCGGCGCCATGTCAATGTTTTCTTTGACGTACCGGGGCTGAGTTTGACGTGCCGCGACACCGGCGCGCGGGCGTTTCACCGCCGCCCGCGGGCAGGCCCGTCCGCGACCGGCCCGTCCGGACGCTGCGGCCGGGACGGCCCGGCCCCGTGCCCCGCGCCGGTCTGAATGGTTCCATTTCGCCGTGAAAGGCTCTAAGACTGCGCGCCGGCCGCAAGGCCGTTCAAGCTTAAAGAAACCGCCGGAGAAAAGGCGCCCGCCCGCGATGTCCGACACGCCCGCACAGGATACCGTTAGCCTCGACGCGCTGCGCCGCGACATCGACGCCGCCGACGAGGAGATGCATCGCCAGCTGATCCATCGCGGCGAGGTCATCGAACGGCTGATCGACGCCAAGCGGCTGTCGGCCAACGGCGGCGCCGCGTTCCGTCCCGACCGGGAGGCGGCGATGATGCGCCGCATCGCCGCGCGCCACACCGGCAGCCTGCCGCTGTCGACCGTCGAGCACATCTGGCGCGAGATCATCGGCACCTTCACCCAGCTCCAGGCGCCCTACCGGGTTCTGGCGGCGCGTGCCGCCGATCCGGCGATGCGCGATCTGCTGCGCTACTACTTCGGCTTCTCCTCGCCGCTGGTCGGCGCCGCCTCGAACCGCGAGGCCATCGACACCGTGGCCAGGACCGGCACCGATCTCGCGGTCGTCGCGCTCGACGATCCGCTCGAGGAGCGATGGTGGGAGAGCCTCACGCCGTCCGCAGACGCCCCCGGTTTTGGGGCGAAAGTGATCGCCTACCTCCCCTTCCTGCCCCTGCAATCCGGCCTCGACCTGCCCCGCGCCGTCGTCATCGGCCCGAAAAACGTCGAAGCCCCCGACGATCTCCATCTTTATGCCGTAGACCTCGCCGATACCGGCTCGATTGACGGCCTCGGCACGATCCTCGCGCGATCCGCCGCCGCGGCCCTGATCGCCGCGCCGCGCGACCCCGCCGGGTTCGGCAAGACGACGACATTGCAATCGCATTGGCTCGGCTGCTTCGCGAAGCCGACCGACTGGACCTGAGACGAAAGACGATGAGCGAGACCAAATCCGGACCGCAGCCGCGCGCCAGCGTCCTGCAGATCAGCGCCTATGTGCCGGGCACGGCCAAAGACGGCGCGGGCAAGGTGCACAAGCTGTCGTCGAACGAGACGCCGCTGGGCCCCAGCCCGAAGGCGCGACATGCCTATGTCGAGGCCGCCGAGCATCTCGAGCTCTACCCCGACGGCGGCGCGACCGCGCTGAGGCGGGCGATCGGCGCCAGGTACGGCATCGATCCGAACCGCATCGTCTGCGGCGCTGGCTCGGACGAACTGATCTCGCTCCTCTGCCAAACCTACCTGGAGCCCGGCGACGAGACGGTGTACTCGCAGCACGGCTTCCTGATGTACAAGATCTCGACGCTGGCCTCGGGCGGCGTGCCCGTCGTCGCGCCGGAATCGGACCTGACGACCGACGTCGACGCGATGCTCGCCTGCGTCACCGACCGCACGCGCCTGGTCTTCCTGGCCAACCCGAACAACCCGACCGGCACCTACCTGCCCTTCGAGGAAGTACGGCGTCTGCACGCCGGCCTGCCGGACAACGTCATCCTGGTCCTCGACGCGGCCTATGCCGAATATGTCCGCCGCAACGACTACTCGGCCGGCATCGACCTGGTGGCGAACGCCAACAACGTCGTGATGATGCGGACCTTCTCGAAGATCCACGGCCTGGCGGCGCTGCGCCTCGGCTGGGCCTTCTGTCCCGAGGGGATCGCCGACATTCTCAACCGCGTGCGCGGCCCCTTCAACGTCAACGCCCCGGCGATCGCCGCCGGCGTGGCCGCGATCGGCGACGCCGCCTTCATGGACCGGGCCGTCGCCCATAACGAGCGCTGGCTGCCCTGGCTGACCGGCGAGCTGGAGACGCTCGGGCTGAGCGTCACGCCGAGCGTCGGCAACTTCATCCTCGTGCATTTCCCCGACGCCGACGGCAAGCGCGCGCCCGACGCCGACGCCTGGCTGCAGGACCGGGGCGTCTTCGTGCGCCGCATGGAGGCCTATGGCCTGCCGCACGCCCTGCGCGTGACCATCGGCACCGAGGAGGCGAACCGCCTCGTGGTGGAGGCGCTCGCCGCCTTCATGCGGAACGGCTGAACGGCGAGCGCATGCCCGAACCACTCGTCGACACACTGGCCCTGATCGGCATCGGCCTGATCGGATCGTCCATCGCCCGCGTCGTGAAGCGCGAGGGGCTGGCCCGCCATATCGTCGTGCAGACGCGGCGGCCGGAGACGCTCGCGCGCGCCGAGGAGCTGGGCCTCGGCGACCGCTACACGACCGATCCGACCGAAGCGGTCAGGGACGCCGACCTCGTCATCGCCTGCATTCCCGTCGGCGCGTCGGAACAGGTCGCCCGGGCGGTCGGCCCGGCGCTGAAGCCCGGCGCCGTCGTCTCCGACGTCGGCTCGACCAAGGCCTCGGTCATCGCCCAGGTGGCGCCGCACCTGCCGGACAGCATCCATTTCGTCCCGGCCCACCCGATCGCCGGCACAGAGCATTCCGGCCCCGACGCCGGCTTCGCCGACCTGTTCCGGAACCGCTGGTGCATCGTCACCCCGCCGCCCGGCACGGATACGGCCGCCATCGATCTGGTCCGGCGCTTCTGGGAAGCCTGCGGCGCCGACACCGAGGTGATGACGCCCGAGCACCACGACATGGTGCTGGCGATCACCAGCCACGTGCCGCACCTGATCGCCTACAATATTGTCGGCACGGCAGCCCACCTTGAACAGGTCACCGAATCGGAGGTGATGAAGTATTCCGCGGGCGGATTCCGCGACTTCACCCGCATCGCCGCGTCCGACCCGACCATGTGGCGCGACGTCTTCCTGCACAACCGCGAGGCGGTGCTGGAGATGCTGGCCCGTTTCTCCGAGGATCTCTCGGCGCTGCAGCGGGCGATCCGCTTCGGCGACGGCGACGCGCTGTTCGACCTCTTCACCAAGACCCGCGCCATCCGCCGCGGCATCATCGAGGCCGGCCAGGAGACCGAGGCGCCCGACTTCGGCCGCACGCCCGGCGCCGGCAAGCCGGCGGAACCCGGCGAATAGTCGGCCCGGGGCTCTCCGGCACCCTTCAGCTCTTGCGGACGATGCAGGCCGCGCCTGCCTTCTTCAGCCGCGCGCAGACATCGCCCGCGGCCTCCTGGGTCTCGGCGGGAACCCGCACGTTGAAGAACACCGCGGCGCCGCGCGAGCGGTTGCGGGTGCCCACCACCATCGCCGGCCGGCCGGCAAGCACGTCCTCGTAGCGCTGCTGCAGACGGGCGTAGATCGCCAGCGCCCGGTCCTTCGAGAAATGCCCCGCGACCTGCGCGCCCCAGGGCGCCGTCGGCGCCGGGCCGACCGCCGGCACGACCCGCGCCGGTGCCGCCAGCGCCGCGACCACGCTGGCGCAGCGCACCGGCCGCGCGCTTTCGCGGGGGTCGGCGACCGGGCCGGATTCGGCCGAGCCCTTCCAGTCGCCGGCGGCGCGCCCGGTGATGAAGGAGACGAAGCGCTGCGTCTCGGCGGGAAGACCGCCGCTGCCGGAGAGCCAGTCGGCGACGCGGTTCGGCCCGCCGTTATAGGCGGCCGCCGCGAGGCCCAGGTTTCCGAACGCGCGGCGCAGGTCGGTGAGGAAGGAGGCCGCCGCGTCGATCGCCGCCTCCGGCTCGAACGGATCGGCAAGCCCCCGCTCGGCCGCCGTCGCCGGCATGAACTGGGCGATGCCCTGCGCGCCCTTCGGGCTCACCACGCCGGGCCGGAAGCTGCTTTCGCGCCAGATCAGCCGCGTCAGGAAGGCGACGGGCAGGTCGTGATCCCCGGCCGCCGCCTCGACATGCGCGCAGATCAGTTCGCGATGGGTCGGAACCTTCGCGGCGGACGCATCGCCGAGCGGCCGCGCCGCCGCCGGCCCGTGGATCAGGACGGGCCCGGCCGCGGCCGAAACCAGCAGAAGAACGGCGGCAAGGCGTTTCATCGCCCTGGAACTTTACCACAACCGCGGCAAGTCCGCGGCGGCGCCAAAGCCGTACGGCGCGCGATCCGTCTCGCGCCGTATGCGCCGGCGGTATACGCTGCGGGGGGAAACGGACGCGCGTCGAGGGAGAGACCATGACGGGACGGACGGCGATCGTGACGGGGGCCGCGCGCGGCATCGGGCTGGCCACCACGAAACTGTTCCTGGCCGAAGGCGTCTCGGTCGCGATGGTCGACCGCGACGTCCCGGCCCTGGAGGAGGCCGCCCTGGAGGAGGCCGCCCGGAACCTGGGCGACGTCCTGGCTCTGCCCTACGACATCTCCAGGCCGCACGCCGTCGCCGCCATGATAGCCGATACGCGGGCGCGGTTCGGCCGCATCGACTATCTGGTCAACAATGCCGGCGTCGCCGATTTCGGCCCCCTGGAACGGACCGACTTCGAGCGCTGGCGCGCGGTGATGGCGACCAATCTCGACGGCGTCTTCCTGTGCTCGCAGGCCGCCACCCCCGAGCTGAAGAAGACCGGGGGCTGCATCGTCAACGTGGCCAGCATCTCCGGCCTGCGCGCCTCCACCCTGCGCGTCGCCTACGGCACCTCGAAGGCCGCCGTGATCCATCTGACCCGGCAACAGGCGGCCGAGCTCGGCGAATACGGGATCCGCGTGAACTGCGTCGCGCCCGGGCCGGTGCGCACCAAGCTCGCCGCCGCCGTGCACACGCGGGAGATCGTCGACGCCTATCACGACGCGATCCCCCTCAACCGCTACGGCTCGGAAGAGGAGATCGCGAACGTGATCGTCTTCCTGTGCTCGGACAAGGCGAGCTACGTCACCGGCCAGATGATCGCCGCCGACGGCGGCTTCGAGGCGACGGGCGTCGGCCTGCCGGCGCTGCGCGCGGCGCGACTCGACGAGACCTAAGGTGTCAGGCGAGGGGCGTCAGTTCGGTCCCGCCAGCAATCCGGAGCCCGGCCCCGAGCCCGGCACGACGCGCCAGTCCGGCTTGCCGTAGACCGCGGGCCACTGACCCGGTTCGACGGCGCTGTAGTAGACGACGCCCTCCAGCAACGGGAACTGCTTCAGCGTCGCCGCCGAGAAGTCGTTGCAACGCTCCATGTAGGCCACATCGCCGGCGCAGCCGAATTCCGAGATGTAGATCGGCTTGCCGAACTTTACCGCCCGGTCGTAGCTCGGCTTCAGCAGCTCGGTCAGGTCCCGTTCGTGTCCGTTGGCCACCTGGTCGTAGGCCTGGTAGCCGAAGACCGAAAGCCCGATCTCGTCGACATAGTCGTCGCCAGGATAATAGAGGCCCAGGTCGAACTCGCCGCGCGGCGACCACATGAAGGTCAGGTCCGGCGCCTTCTCGCGGCACAGATCGACGAAATGGCGATAGGCGGCGACATAGTCGCTCGGCCGCCAGTCCGACCACGGATAGCGGCCGTTCTTGAGGTCCATTTCGTGCGCCCAGCGCACGGTCACCGGACTGCGCAACTTGGCGATCCTGCCGCACAGCTCACCGATCCGGTCGTCGTAGCGCCCCGACAGGAGTCCCTCTCTCAGCTCGTCGGGAAACACCGGCTCGAGCGGCGACCACGACCACGGCTCAACCGTCAGAAGCAGCGTGCGGCCACGGTCGGCGGCATAGCGGTCGGCGACGTCCAGCGACGCCAGATCGATATTCTGCCACGGCATGAACACGTGCTCGATCTGGACACGCGACGCATCGGCGAAGGCGCCGTCGGGGTCGTAGATGCCGACCTGAAGGTCGGTCGGCCCGGCGGCCTCCGCCTGAGCAGCGGACACATCGGCACTCGCCAGCGTGACGGCTTTCGCAGCGTGGGCCAGGCCCGGCGCTGCGGCGCACAGCAGCACCGCGGCGCCCATCAGCGCCGCGCGCCGCCATAGGTATCGGTATCGGTATCGGTATCGGATCAGGGATTTCATCGACGTCCATCCCTTGCAGATGGGGCATCCCTTGCGGATCGGGGCCTTCCCGATCGAAGACCCCTTACCGGGTGCGGCAGCGCTCCCGTGCGATGGCGATCAGCCTGCGGGCCTCGTCCGATTCGTCGCTGATCTCCGAATATTCGGACCGCTTGACCGGATCGATCTGCGGCGCGTCCTGAAGGAACGGAAACGCGGTCGTCACCGGCGTGTCCGGGAGCAGGCTATCCGACCATTTGATCGGGTCGGTCAGCACGCCCTCGCCGCACGAGTAGATGAGCTGGTTCGGCTCGGACAGCGACTTGCAGCCGCCCATGGAGCCGGGCGCGGTCCGCGAGCAGATCTCGACCTCGCCCTCCAAAAGCAGCAGCAGCGTCTCGTCCTCGTCGTAGACGTAGAGGTCGAAGACGGTGCCGAGCACGCCGATGGTCGCCGACGGCGTGTCGATACGGTAGGCGTCCTTGTCGTTCTCGCCGGTAATGAAGCGGAAGGCGCCCTTCAGCACGTTGAGGACCACGCGCCCGCTGCCCTCGCCGCCGCCGACGACATAGTCGTCGAGAGTGAGGCTGCCGTTCGGCCCCAGGGCGAGCTTGGTATCGTCGTCGAGCTGCAGCTCGGCATGCGAATCCGAGCCCGTTTCCAGCAGTTCGTTCAGAAAGACGCGGTCGCCCACGCCGAGGTCGCGTTCGTTCTGACCGAGCTGCCCGGTCACGCTCCTGACGGTGACGACGGTGGTACCGATTCCGCTTTCCGTGGTCGCGTGCGCCGGCGCGGCTACACCCGCCATTGCCGTCGCCACGAGCGCGGCTGCCACGAACAGGCGCCGCTTTCCGGTCACACTACGCAATGTATCGAAAATGGCACTCACGCCGTGCATACCAGGACCCTCCATGCCGCGGACGGAAAGTTAGCATAGTCGGCTGATATCAGATAGTGTCTGCGCCGCAAAAGCCTTAACGGGCAGAACGGACTACGGGGGTAGGGGAACTTGGGCACGCGCGCGACCTATGCGCTTGCGATCGCGGTCATCATCCTCTCGGTCGCCGGCATCCGCCTTCTCGACCCCGATCCGCTCGTCAGGCTGCGGCTGCTCGCTTTCGACGTGTTCCAGCGCCTCGCCCCCCGCCCCGTCGATCCGGCCTTCCCGGTCCGCATCGTCGATATCGATCAGGCCTCCCTCTCGGCCTACGGCCGCTGGCCCTGGCCACGCGAGCTGGTCGCCCGTCTCGTCGTCCGCCTGGAGCAGCTCGGCGCCGTTGTCATCGCCTTCGACTTCGCCTTCCCCGATCCCGAGCCGGACCCGCTTGCCGCGCTCTACACCGCGCTCGAGGACCGGCCCGAGGCGCGCACGCTGCTGGACCAGCTACCGAAGCCGCGCTCGGGCGACGACGCCTTTGCCGCGGCGATCGGCGAGGGCAGCGTCGTGCTCGGCGCGATCGGCCGCGCCGACGCGGGGCCGGAGATACCGCCGGCACCGACCTCCTTCGCCCTGCTGGGCTCCGATCCCTCGCGGCACGTTCCGACATTCAGGACGGCGACGCTCAACACGCCCGTGCTCAACGATGCCGCCGCCGGCATCGGCTCGCTCAACTGGTTTCCGGAGTCCGACCAGATCGTCCGCAAGGTTCCGCTGGTCGTGCGCTTCGGTGATGCGCTCTATCCCTCGCTGGTCTCCGAAACTCTACGCCTGGCCGAAGGCGCGGACACGATCGCGATCCGCTCGTCCACGGCCGGCGGCGAGGGCAGTTCGGTCGAAAGCGGCATCACCTCGGTGCGCATCGGCAACCACCGCATTCCGACCGAGGAATCGGGTCAGATGTGGCTCGCGTTCTCGCCGCACCGCACCGAACGGTACATCTCCGCCGCGTCGGTCCTCGACGGCACCGTGAAGCCGGAGGACATCGCCGGGCGGATCGTCGTGATCGGCACCAGCGCGCCGGGCCTGTTCGACCTGCGCGCCACGCCGCTAGACGCGGTCCTGCCCGGCGTCGAGGTGCACGCGCAGGCGCTCGAGCAGCTGCTGCAGGGGCGCCTGATGCTGCGGCCGGACTATTCCACCGGGCTGGAGATCGCCTACACGGCCGTCGGCAGCATCGCGCTCGCGGCGATGATCTACTATCTCGGCGCGTTCACCGGCGCCCTGGCCGGCGCGCTGGCGGTCATCATCGTGCTGACGGTATCGTGGGTGGGCTACCTCCGCTTCGGCATCCTGCTCGATCCCATGATGCCCTGGGTCGTGCTGACCGTCGTCTACGGCTTCGCCACCGTCTTCTTCTATTTCCAGACGGAGCGGGAGCGTAATCGCGTACGGCAGGCGTTCAGCCACTACATCGCGCCGAGCCTGGTCGAGCGCCTCGCCGAGCATCCCGAGCAACTGACGCTTGGCGGCGAGACCCGCGAGCTCACGGTGCTGTTCAGCGACGTGCGCGGGTTCACCGGCATCGCCGAAGGCTACCGCGACAATCCGCCGGCACTGATCGCCCTCATGAACCGCCTGCTGACGCCGCTCACCAATGCGATCACCGAGCGGTCGGGCACCATCGACAAGTATATCGGCGACGCGATCATGGCTTTCTGGAACGCCCCGCTCGACGATCCGCACCACAGCCGCCGCGCCTGCGAGGCCTCGCTGGAGATGATCGACCGGCTGAGGACGCTGAACGCCGCCCGCCGGTCGGAGGCCGCCGAACAGGGAGCGGACGGCGCGGTCGCCGAGCTGCGGCTCGGGATCGGCATCGCCACCGGCGTGGCGATCGTCGGCAACATGGGCTCGGACATGCGCTTCGACTATTCCGCGCTCGGCGACGCGGTGAACCTCGCCTCGCGCCTGGAGAACCTCACCGCCTACTATGGCGTGACCACCCTCGTCTCCGACGCGGCATGCCAACGGGGCGCGGCCGACATGACCGTGCTCGAGATCGACACCGTGCGGGTCAAGGGACGCGAGCATCCGGAACGCATCTGGACGATCCTGGGCGGGTCCGAGCTGCAGGTCGATTCCTCGCTGCGATCGGTCATGGAACAGTTCTCGGCCGCGCTGGCCGCCTATCGCCGGCAGGACTGGGCCGGCGCGCAGCAGCAGTTCGCCTCGCTCTCCCGCGCCGCGGCGCCGTACGGCCTTTCGGACCTGGCCGACCTGTTCGCCGAGCGCTGCGTCTATTTCGCCCGGACGCCGCCCCCGGCCGACTGGGACGGCGTCTGGCAGGCGCAGAAGATGTAGGCCGTCTCAGAAGATCTTCGGCAGCTCGGCGATCGGCATCGGCCCGAGGAACACCTTGCCGTCGCGCATCTCGATGGTGCCCGACACGGCCGTGCGCCCCTCGATGTCGTCGGGGCGGCCGGCGAGGCGCAGCGCCAGCGCCATGACCGGGGCAAGCCCGCCGAAGGCGCCCGCGGATCCGGGAGTGGTGAGATCCGGTCCGGCGAGCTTGATCGTCACCGAGCCCTCCGGCCGGCCGGCGCCGTCCGGGGTGAGCGTGCCCTCGGCGCGCAGTTCGGTCTCGCCCTGGGTGGCGCTCAGTTTGCCGACCTCGACGCTGCCGCCGTTGGCGCGCCAGGCGGCGAGGAAGGCTTCCGGGTCGCGCGGCGGCGGATAGGGCAGGGCGCCGAGCCGACCGACGAAGCTCAGATCAACCGCGTCGGACGGCCCCATGCCGTCCGGCGTCACCACCAGATCGATCGTGTCGACGGCGATGTCGACGTCATGGGCGTCGGGGGCCGTGTCGGCCTTGCGGCCGTGGATGCCGACCCGGCTCGCCGTCACGGTCGCGCCGCCACCGGGGCCGCCCACGGCAGGATCGGGCATGGCTGTGAAGCCGGTGATCGCCAGGTCCCCGCGCGCGATCTGTCCGCCGGGGGCGCGCAGCGAGCCCTGCAGCAGATCCCAGTCGGTATCGACGGCGAAGGCCGGCCGCCGCTTGTTGCCGCCCTCGATGCGCACCGGTCCGTCGATCTCATAGATCACGTGGGTGAGGTTCCACACCTGCGCCACCGCCCGGAACCCGCTCGCGCTCGCGCGCACATGCGGCTTGGCGTCGGCGATATCGACGCTCGGCTCGGTACAGCGCACCTCGACGCGGAACGGATAGCCGCCGACGCTGCGCTCGCCGCAGGCATAGGTCCGCCCCCTGGCCGCCTCGTCGGCAAGCCAGGCCGTTATCATCGCGTCCGCCTTCTGGGTGCCGAAATACCAGACGGCGCTCCAGCCCGCCGCCACGGCGACGACGGCGAGCGCCACGAGCACGACAAAGCGCGGCGGCCGGCCGAGCTTTCCCGATCCGGTGCTGTCGGAAGGGGTTGGGGCGGAGTCTGGCTCAGTCATGGACGTATCGTACCGATCGGCAAAAGCGGGATTGCGGCGAGGTCTCGACCCGAACAGGTCTGGACCTGGACATTGCCAACCGATCGCGGCGCTGATAGGGCAACCGCCCGCACGGGCGCCCTCAATGGTTGCCCCGATTGGGTGATCTGGATCGGCAGCGCGTCGGATGGCGACCTGTTTCGAGTGACGGGACTATGAGCGACTTCTGGGTGTTTGGCTACGGCTCGCTGATGTGGCGGCCCGGTTTCGAGCATGTCGAGCGAGTGCCCGCCCGCCTGCGCGGCCTGCACCGCTCGCTCTGCGTCTACAGCCATGTCCATCGCGGCACGCCGGACAGGCCCGGCCTCGTGCTCGGCCTCGACCGCGGCGGCGCCTGCCTCGGCGTCGCCTTCCGCATCGCGCCGCAGGCCCGCGCGGCGGTCGTCGACTATCTGCGCGCCCGCGAGCAGGTGACGATGGTCTATCGCGAAGTGACCCGCCAGATCGAGCTTCTCGACGGCAGCCACCGGGCGACGCCGGCGCTGTGCTATGTCGTCGACCGCGCCCATCAGCAATACGCCGGCGCGCTTCCCCTCAACCGCCAGATCGAGCTGGTTAGGCAGGGCCACGGCATGTCCGGCCCCAACGTCGACTACGTGCGCGCCACCCTCGACCACATGGACGAGATCGGCGTGGTCGACAAGCGGCTCGCCGTCCTCGGCCGGGCCCTGACGGACCAAGCCTAGCCGGCGGAGCCGTCCCCCGACCCGATCGGAAAATCGGCCTGCTCGGGAAATCGACCTGTTCGGAAAATCAATCTGTTGGGGAAATCAGGCGGCGACACCCTGGCGGGCGCGGTCGCGCGCGCCGTCGCGGTCCGCCGGCCGCGGCCCGATTGCCGCACGCAGGTCGCGCAGCGCCTTGACCCGCTCCACCGCGCCGATCGTCACCAGATGCACGTGCGCCTCGCTCGCCCCGGCGGCACGCGCCGCCGCCAGCGCCTCGTCGAAGCGCCGTCCCACCGAGAAGCCGATCCACACCGCTTCCCGGCGGCCGTCGGGATGTACCGCGGCGAGGATCACCGGCGCGCCGGGAAACTCCGCCGCCATGTCGAGCGGGAAGGCGCGCGTCAGATACCGGCGCCCGCTTTCCCCCGTCCAGTGACGGAACTCGGAGGCGAACGGAATCCCGTCGAGCACGCTCGGCACGGCAGGTTCGCAATCGACGACGTTAAAGGGCGCAGTCATAGGAACAAAGATGGAACATCCGACATCGCGCGTCAATCCACATGAGATATCTGGTCTAACGCACCTCACTGTGGAAGGTTTCATACGGACATTTCATTGCGATGCCGTTACCACGGCCGCGCGTCGTCGATTCATTTGTTTCACGATTGCCGGTTCTGGCCGTGATACTCGGGGTTGGGCCGCATGTCGGTCGCCGTCGCCACCCGGTTGGTCATGTTGAAGAACGCCGCCACCGAGGCGATGTCCCAGATGTCCCGGTCGCTGAAGCCGACATCGCGCAACGCCTGGCGGTCCGGCTCGTCGATCGCCCACGGCATCTCGGTCAGTTTCCAGGCGAAATCGAGCATCGCCCGCTGCTTGTCCGTCAGATCGGCGACGCGGTAGTTCATCACCATCATCTCGCCGAGCGCCGGGTCGCCGGAATACTGGCGCACCGCCTGCCCGTGGGCGGTCAGGCAGTAGAAACAGTGGTTCACGCTGGAACAGACGACGGCGATCATCTCGCGTTCCAGCTTCGACAGGCCGGACTCGCCGAGCATCAAATCGTTGTACATCGCCGTGAAGGCGTCGAGCTTGACCGGATTGAACGCGTAGGCCTTCAACACGTTCGGCACCATGCCAAGCTTTTCCACGCATTTGTCGAAATAGGCCTTCTGGCGATCGGTGAGATCGTCTTCCGGTTCGAGATCGAGCGCGATCACGCGGTCTTCCGACATCCATGTCCTCCGGCTGTTGCGGGTTTCTGGGTCCAGGACACCACGCTAGCACAGCCGCGCGCGGAATCCGCGGCGCCACACCCCACGTCTCGACAGCGTCGTCAATCTGTCGAACACTTCCCGGCAAGCCGTGAGTCGCAAGAACGGAAAACGGAACACGAGGAAACGCTATGCTCCAACGCGACCAGGACAGAAGGCGCGCGCTGATCGAGGCGACCCTGAAGGCGCTTCCGGGCGGTGCCCGCAAGTCGGCGCTCGGCGGGTTCACGGACTGCCTGTATTCCGAGGCCGCCTACGAGGATCTGGCGATCTACGCGCCCGGCGAACTGGCGCTGCTGGCCGAAGGCACCTGGAACTTCACCGCGACACGGCTGCCCGGCAAGCACAAGATCCGCGTCTTCGATCCCGATCCGCTCGACCCCGCGCCGGAGTCGCCGCTCAACTCGGTCACCGTCGTCGAGATCGTCAACGACAACATGCCGTTCCTGCTCGATTCGGCGATGGCCGAGCTGCAGGACCGCAACTACGAGGTCCGCCTCGTACTGCACCCGATCATGGGCGTCGAGCGCGATTCCAGGGGCAGGCGCCGGAAATTCCACGGAATCGAGCGACCGTCCTCCCGGGCCGAGGTGCTGCGCGAGAGCGTCATCCAGATCCATGTCGATCGCATCGATTCCGATCTCGAGCGGCGCGAGCTGGCCGCCGCTCTGGGCCGCGTCGACGACGCCGTGCGCATCGTCGTCCAGGACTGGCAGCCGATGCTCGCCCGGCTCAAGCAGGAGATCGAGGTCTACCGCTCCAACCCGCCGCCGATCCCCGCCGACGAGATCGCCGAGGCCGTGCAGTTCCTCGACTGGATCGCCGACAACAACTTCACGCTCCTGGGCCTGCGCGAGTACGCCTTCGTCGGCGGCGTCGAGGAGGGCCGGCTCGAGCGCGTCTCGCGCGACGAGGGCGCCGGCTTCGGCATCCTGCGCGATCCCGGCGTGATGGTCCTGCGGCGCGGCCGCGAATGGGTCACCTACACGCCGGAGCTGCGCGACTTCCTGATGCAGCCGGTGCCGCTGATCGTGACGAAGGCCAACGTCAAGTCGCTCGTCCATCGCCGCGTCCACATGGACTATGTCGGCGTGAAGACCTTCGACGACGAGGGCGCCCTGACCGGCGAGCTGCGCCTCATCGGCCTGTTCACCTCGACCGCCTACAACCGCGGTATCCGCTCCATTCCCTATCTGCGGCACAAGGTCGATCTGGTCATGCGCAAGACCGGATTCGAGCCGCAGAGCCACAACGGCAAGGCGCTGATGAACGTGCTGGAGACGTTCCCGCGCGACGAGCTGTTCCAGATCGACATCGAGACGCTCTACGAATGGTCGCTGGCGATCCTCCAGCTCGGCGAGCGCCCGCGCATCCGCGTCCTCTACCGGGCCGACAAGTTCGACCGGTTCGTCTCCGCGCTCGTCTACGTCCCGCGCGACCGCTACAACACCCACGTCCGCCTGGCGATCGGCGACCTGCTGGCGCGCGCCTTCGAGGGCCGCGTGTCGGCCTTCTATCCCTTCTATCCCGAAGGCGTGCTGACCCGCGTCCATTTCATCATCGGCCGCTACGAGGGCACCGCCCCGACGCCGGACCAGGCCGGGCTGGAGGCGCAGATCGCCGGCCTGATCCGCATCTGGTCGGACAACCTGAAGGAGGCGCTCGACGACGCCCACGACGTCTTCCATGCCGCCGAGCTGTACCACCGCTACAAGGACGCCTTCACCGGCGGCTACCAGGCCGCCTACCCCGCCGAGGTGGCGGTGCACGACATCTCCGTCGTCGAGCGGCTGGTCGGCGAGCGCCGCCTTCTGATCGACTTCCACCGACCGGACGCGGACCGTCCCGACCGGCTCGGCCTCAAGCTGTTCCGGCTCGACAGCCCGGTACCGCTGTCGGAGCGCGTGCCGATCCTGGAGAACATGGGCTTCAAGGTCATCAGCGAGCGCACCTACCGCATCGCCCGGCCGGATGCCGACGCCGTCGCCGACATCTGGATGCACGACATGGTGCTGGAACGCGCCGACGGCGCGGCGATCGACCTCGACCGCCTGAACGGGCGGCTCGCCGACGGCTTCCTCGCCGTGGCCCTCGGCCAGGCCGAGAACGACGGCTACAACGCCCTCATCGTCAAGGCCGGGCTGGCCTGGCGCGACATCGCCACGCTGCGGGCCTATTCGCGCTATCTGCGCCAGGCCCGCATCCCCTACTCCCAGGACTACATGTGGCAGACGCTGCAGCATCACGCCGACATCGCCGGATTGCTGGTCGACGTATTCCATGCCCGCTTCTCGCCGCAGGTCACCGACCGGGCGGAAAGACTGGCCGGCGAACAGGCGGTCGTCGACCGGATCGAGGCCGCGCTCGAGGCCGTTCCCAGTCTCGACGAGGACCGCATCGTGCGCTGCTTCGTCAACCTCATCCGCGCGACGCTGCGCACCAACTTCTACCAGACCGACACCCACGGCGAGCCGCGCGAGGCCTTCTCCATCAAGCTGTCGAGCCGGCAGATCGACGATCTGCCCGAGCCACGCCCGCACATGGAGATCTTCGTCTACAGTCCGCGCGTCGAAGGCGTGCACCTGCGCTTCGGCGAGATCGCCCGCGGCGGCCTGCGCTGGTCCGACCGGCCGCAGGACTTCCGCACCGAGGTGCTCGGCCTCGTCAAGGCGCAGCAGGTCAAGAACGCCGTCATCGTGCCGGTCGGCGCCAAGGGCGGCTTCGTGCCCAAGCACCTGCCGGTCGGCAACCGCGAGGCGATGCTGGCCGAGGGCATCGCCTGCTACAAGATCTTCGTCGGCAGCCTGCTCGACATCACCGACAACCTGGTCGAGGGTGCCATCGTCGCGCCCGCGCTGACCGTGCGCCACGACGGCGACGACCCCTATCTCGTCGTCGCCGCCGACAAGGGCACGGCGACCTTCTCCGACATCGCCAACGGCCTGTCGCAGGCGCACGACTTCTGGCTCGACGACGCCTTCGCCTCCGGCGGCTCGGCCGGCTACGACCACAAGAAGATGGGCATCACCGCGCGCGGCGCCTGGGAGGCCGTCAAGCGCCACTTCCGCGAGATGGAAGTCGACATCCAGACGACGCCGTTCTCGGTGATCGGCGTCGGCGACATGTCCGGCGACGTGTTCGGCAACGGCATGCTGCTGTCCGAGCAGATCCGCCTCGTCGCCGCGTTCGACCACCGCGACATCTTCATCGACCCCGATCCGGACCCGGCCATCGGCTACGCCGAGCGCACGCGCCTGTTCGCGCTGCCGCGCTCGAGCTGGCAGGACTACGACGCCAGCCTGATCTCCAGGGGCGGCGGCGTGTTCTCGCGCCAGATGAAGGCGATCCCGCTGTCGCCGCAGATGCAGGACCTGCTCGGCATCCACCGCAAGACGGCGACGCCATCCGAGCTGATCTCGGCGATCCTCAGGCTCGAGGCGGACCTGCTCTGGTTCGGCGGCATCGGCACCTATGTGCGCGCCAGCGAGGAGACCGACGACCACGTCGGCGACCGCGCCAACGATTCAATCCGCATCACCGCGGCGCAGATGCGGGTGAAGGTCGTCGGCGAAGGCGCCAATCTCGGCATGACGCAGCGCGCCCGCATCGAGTTCGCGCTCGCCGGCGGCCGGATCAACTCCGACGCCATCGACAACTCCGCCGGCGTCAACTCCTCCGACATGGAGGTCAACATCAAGATCGCGCTCGGCAGCGAGATGCGGAAGGGATCGCTGACGCTGGCCCAGCGCAACGACCTGCTCGTCGAGATGACCGAGGAGGTCGCCGGCCTGGTGCTGCGCAACAACTATCTGCAGACCCTGGCGCTGTCGCTGACCGAGCGTCGCGGGCTCGAGGACCTGGGCTTCCAGCAGCGGCTGATGCGCAATCTGGAAACGCACGGCGACCTCGACCGCGCGGTCGAGGACCTGCCCGACGACGCCGAACTGCAGGCCCGCGAGACGCGCTGCGAGCCGCTGACGCGCCCAGAGCTCGCGGTGCTGCTCGCCTACGCCAAGATCGACCTGTATTCGCGGCTGCTGGACTGCGCCGTGCCCGACGATTCCTATCTCGGCCGCGAGCTGATGCGCTACTTCCCCGAAGCCCTGCAGGCGCGCTTCCCCGGGGCGATCGCCGACCATCGGCTGCGCCGCGAGATCATCTCCACCATGCTGGCGAACTCGATGATCAACCGCTGCGGCCCGACAATGATCGTCCGGCTCGCCGACGAGACCGGCGCCGACGTGCCGGAGATCGCCGCCGCCTTCGCCGCCGCCCGCAACGCCTTCGGCCTCACCGAGGTCAACGGCGAGATCGACGCGCTCGACAGCAGGATATCCGGCGCGCTGCAGCTCGAGCTCTACGCCGGCCTCCAGGACCTGCTCTTGCGCGCCACCGCCTGGTTCCTGCGCAACATCGACATCGAACAGGGCCTCGCCGAGGTCATCGACCACTACCGCAAGGCGACTGCGAAGCTCGCCAAGGACCTCGCCAGGATCGTGCCGGGCGAGGCCGCCGAGCGCATCGCCGCGCGCCGCGACGAGCTGGTCGGGGCCGGGCTGCCGGAAAGCCTGGCGACTCGTGCCGCCGGCGCGCAATGGCTGTCGCGCGTGCCCGATATCGTTCTGGTCTCGGACCGCACCGGCAAGTCGCTCAGCGCCGTCGCCGAGACCTTCTTCGCCTTCTCGGCGCATTTCCGCGTCGACGAGCTCAGCGAGACGACCCGGTCGCTCGCCGCCGTCGACTACTATGACCGGCTGGCGCTCAACCGCACCCTCGACCTGATCCACGAGGCCCAGCGCAAGCTGGTGGCCGAGGTGCTGGCGACGGACAAGAAGGGCAAGCCGGCGCTGGACGCCTGGATCGCCACGCGCGGCGACAGTGTCAGGCGCACCGCCGGCGCCATCGCCGATATCGAGCGCGGTCCCATGAGCCTGTCCCGGCTGGCGGTGGCGGCCAGCCTGTTCAACGACCTGGCGGGCGGATAGTCACCGTCCAGAGGGGATCAGCACCTCGCGCAGGAAGCTGCGGAAGCGGTCGTAGGCGATCTGCGCGAAGGCCGGATCGTAGACGGAGGTGGAATCCGGCAGCACGTCGGGACGGTCGAAGGCATGCGTCGCGCCGTCGAGGATCGCGACGTCGACCGGCGCGCCCTCCTCGATCGCCAGCGCGTAGGCCTCGTCGCACGGCGCCGGGTCGGCGGTGACGTCGGCGGTGCCGTGGATCGCCCAGGTCGGACGGGGCTCGATCTCGCCGGCCGCCGGCGCCAGCGCCGGGAAGCCGCAATAGGGATAGGTCAGGTAGACCGCGGTCAGGCCGGCGAACGCGGCCTCCGGCCACCGTGTCAGGCTGTAGGGCACCATCTCCTGCGGCGGCATCGCCAGGAAGTCCATCACCGTCCAGCCGCCGTGGCTCCAGCCGGCGATCGCGATCCGGTCCGGGTCGACATAGGGAAGGCCACGGGCGAACGGCACCGTCACCGCCACGTCGCCGGCCCGCTCCGAGCCGCGCAGCACCCAGCCGGGGCAGACGTCGGCATAGGCTTCCTCGGAATTGATGTTACGCGGCTTCAGGCTGTCGACGATGATCGCCACCACCCCCTCGGATTTGGCGATATCGGCGTATATGCCCATCAGCGGCCGGCGCTTGTCGCCGTTCCACAGGCCCTCGCAGCCGTGAAACAGCAGCACCGCCGGAAACGGCCCGTCGCCGTCCGGCTTGACGATCACGATATCCGGCTCCAGCAGCGCCAGAAGCCGTGCCGGGGTTCGCTTGTCGGTGAAGGCCCCGGTCAGCGACAGCCATACATACGCGCCGCCGCCGGCCAGGACGACGATGACCGCGATCAGGATGGATACGAGTATACGCCGCATCTATAGATTGTATCACCCGGAGGCTAATGCCGGAAGTGACGCATTCCGGTGAACACCATGGCCAGCCCCTTCTCGTCGGCGGCCGCGATCACGTCCTCGTCGCGCATCGAGCCGCCCGGCTGGATCACCGCCGTCGCGCCCGCCGCCGCCGCCGCCAGCAGCCCGTCCGGGAACGGGAAGAAGGCGTCCGATGCGACCACCGAGCCCTCGGCGAGCGGCCGGGCGATCCCCGCCGCCTTCGCCGCCTCCTCGGACTTGTGCGCGGCGATGCGGGCCGAATCCACCCGGCTCATCTGGCCCGCGCCGATGCCGGCGGTGGCGCCGTCCCTGGCGTAGACGATGGCGTTCGACTTCACGTGCTTGGCCACCCGCCAGGCGAACAGCAGGTCGTGCAGTTCCTGCTCGCTCGGCGCCCGCCTGGTCACGACCCTCAGATCGGTCGCGCCGAGCCGGCCGTTGTCGCGCGACTGCACCAGCAGGCCGCCGGCGACCGAGCGCACGGTCAGGCCGGGCGCGGCGGGATCCGGCAGGCCGCCGGTCACCAGCAGGCGCAGGTTCTTCTTCGCCGCCACGATCTCGATCGCCTCCGGGCTCGCCGCCGGGGCGACGATCACCTCGGTGAAGATCTCGACGATCTTCTCCGCGGCCTCCGCGTCGAGGGTCTGGTTGAGCGCGACGATGCCGCCGAAGGCGGACACCGGGTCGCAGCGCAGCGCCAGCTCGTAGGCCTCGCGCAGGCTCGCCCCGGTCGCCACGCCGCAGGGATTGGCGTGCTTGATGATGGCCACCGCCGCCGCGTCGTTCGGATCGAACTCGGCGACGAGTTCGAAGGCCGCGTCGGTGTCGTTGATGTTGTTGTAGGACAGCGCCTTGCCCTGGAGCTGGCGGGCGGTGGCAACGCCCGGCCGCGCCGGACCGGGCCGGGATTCGGGCGTGCGGTAGAAGCCGGCGCGCTGGTGCGGGTTCTCGCCGTAGCGCAGCGATTCCCCAAGCGTGCCGCCGAAGCTGACCCAGGTCGGTTCGCCGTCGCCCACCGCGTCGGTGAACCAGCGCGAGATCGCCGCGTCGTAGGCCGCGGTGCGCGAGAACGCCTTGGCCGCCAGCCGCTGGCGCGTGCCGGCGCTGACGCCGCCCGTGCCGAGTTCCTCGAGCACGCCCGCATAGTCGGCCGGATCGACCAGCACCGTCACCGAGCCGTGGTTCTTGGCCGCCGCGCGGATCATCGCCGGGCCGCCGATATCGATGTTCTCGATGCACGCCTCGAAGCCGGCGCCGCGCAGCAGCGTCTCCTCGAAGGGATAGAGATTGATCGCCAGCAGGTCGATTTCCGGAATGCCGTGCTGGCTCAGCGCCGCGACATGCTCCGGCTTGGAACGGTCGGCGAGCAGGCCGCCATGCACCTTCGGATGCAGCGTCTTGACCCGTCCGTCGAGCATTTCCGGGAACCCGGTGACCGAGGCGACGTCGGTGACCTGGAGCCCCGCCTCCTTCAGCGCGCGGGCGGTGCCGCCCGTCGACAGGAGCTCCACGCCCTTGTCGGCGAGGGCCTTGGCGAAGTCGACGATTCCGGTCTTGTCGGAAACGGAGATGAGGGCCCGGCGAACGGGCGTCGGCGTGTTCGTCATCGGAAGATCCTGAAGCGGAAGAAAGCGTGTGGCCCGCCGCTTAGCACGATGCGCGGAAAAGGTCACTTTTCGAACCGCCCCGCCGGGGGAAAAGTCAGGTCGGCGGCTTTCGGCCGTGCGGCCACGCCCTGGCCGCCACCGCCGCAACCGCCGCCGCCAGCGGTATCCACGCCTCCCAGGTTCCCATCGTCGCAAGCGTCGCCGCGCTCGCGCCGCACCACAATAGCGGCACCAAGAAGAGCGCCGCCACCGTCAATCTCCCCCCTGACCGACTTATATGGGCCCCACTTACCTTGGCCGTGGCGAGAAGGCCGAGCGTGCCGATCGCCAGCGGATCCGGCGCGATCGCGAAGATCTCGGCGCCGGCGAGGGGCCGGCCGGCGAGCACCGCCACGAACGGATGCGCCAGCAGCGCATAGGCGAAGACGGCCAGGCCGAGCCGGCCGCCGGGGCCGCCGCGCGCGCCAAAACGCAGCCGGCCCCGGACCCCGCCCAGCCAGACGAGCAGCAGCGCCTCGGCGACGAACGGCGCGACGGCATAGCCGGCCGCCCAGTTGATCGGGCGGAACCGCAGCCACAGGAACGTCCAGGCGACGAACAGCCAGGCCGCGGCAAGGGCGAGCGCGATGACCCGGCCCGACCATGGCCGCGGCCGAACGGTCAGGACAAGGATCGCCGCGCCGAGGAGCAACGCCGCGATCTGCGCCGGCCAGACCGCCGCATTATGCAGCTCGAACAGCCGCCAGTAGACGCGGTCGGCAAACAGCAGGAAGTCCTCGGGACGATAGGTCCACCACTCTCTCATCACAGGGAGCGGACGTGATCGGCGATGCGCTCGCGCAGGCGGGCATCCGGCAGCGGGTCGGCGGCGGCGGCCACGTTTTCGCGGGCGTGATCGGGGCGCGTGGTGGCGGGAATGGCCACGGTCACGACGGGATGCGCCAGGATGAACTTCAGGAGGACCTGCGCCCAGTTCGTCGCGCCGATCTCGGCGGCCCAGTCCGGCAGCGGCTCGCGCGCCAGCCGGCGCGTCAGCGCGCCCTGGCGGAACGGCCGGTTGACGATGACGCCGATGCCGCGCTCGCGGGCGATCGGCAATATCCGCTCCTCCGCCGCGCGATCCAGCACGTTGTAGGTGATCTGCACGAAATCAAGCGGTTCGCGGCGCATGACCTGCTCGAACTGGCGGTGCCGGCGCCCCTCCGACGTGGTGATCCCGACATAGCCGATCTCGCCGGCCGCCTTGATCGCCTGCAGGGTCGGCAGGTGCGCCTGCCAGGCGACCAGGTTGTGCACCTGCACCAGCGAGAACCGGGGCACTGTCCACTTGCCCCGAGAGTCCGCGATCTGGGCGCGCCCGCTGGCGCCGTCGGAGGTCCACACCTTGTCGGCGGCGAACAGGCCGTCGGGGCGGCCGAGCCTGCCGAAGCCGTATCCGAGGGTGGCCTGCGACGACCCGTACATCGGCGAGGAATCGATCACCCGGCCACCGGCCGCGAAGAACGCCGCCATGACGGTCGCGCTGGCTTCCAGCAGCACCGGATCAGCGCCGACGTTGAAGGTGATCCAGGTGCCCAGTCCGACCGCCGGGATCCGCTCTCCGCTCGCGGGGATGGGCCGCGTCAGCGGGCCCGCCACGCCGGACTCGCCAGCCGCGAACACGCGCGAGGGCAGCGCCGCCGAAGCGGCGAGCGCGGCCGCGGACGCCACGAAGGCCCGCCGGGTCGTTTCGCCGGGCGCCGCGGGAAAAGACGGGGATCGCCGTCGCATGACGCGGAATCTGGCACAGGCGCGCGGCCTGGCAAGGGCGGCGCGGTGGCCGGGGCCTACCCGGTGGTGCGCCCGCCCGGCCCACCATTTCCGGGCCCGCCATCTCCGGGCCCGCCATTACCGGGGCCATCATTACCGCCATTGCTTGCATTGCCGTCGGGAGCGGGCATGTCCGCCGGCTCGGACGCCTCCGCGTCGAGCGCCAGTTCGTCCGCGTCGAGCGGCAGTTCCTCCACCGCACCGGCCGACCCGGCGGCCTGGCGCTTCGGGTCGATCCGCTGCAGGCGCCAGTTGACGCGCGGGGCGTGGCGGCAACGCCCGTGCAGCACGATCTGCTCGCTGCGGCGCGGCCCGTCGAGGCCGCCCAGATAGACGCTTTCCTCGATGGCGATGTCGGCGCCGCCGGCGTAGAACTCCCAGGACGCGCCGTGCAGCGGGGCCAGGATGACGCGGTTGTGGTCGCGGGTCCGGCTTGCCCGCACAGAGGGGTGCAGGTGGAACCGCACCGCGTAGGGCGCGTTGCCGCCACCGCCGCCGACGCTGGAGAAGACGTCCTCGCCCTCCACCCGGCGGCCGTCGGGACTGACCGCCATGCGCCGCTCGTGGATGATGCCGAAATCGCTGCGATAGCCGTCATGGCTCGCCGCCAGCGAGACGACGTCGGCGTCCTGCCGCTCCACCGTGACGGTGCGCGGCCCCGACAGCATCACCGGACCGAGGGTCTTCAGGACGTACGCGTTGGTGGCGAATCGGCACGACGAGGTGTCGTTCAGCGTCGCCGTCGAATGGGCGGCGGTCGCCCGCGACACCGCCCGCCACTGGGCCGAGCCGAAGGCGGGAACGCCGCAATTGACGATGAGGCGCTGCCCCGCCGCCGACATCTCGAAGGACAGGCAGCCGGCATGCGCCTCGCGGCTCACCGTCGGCGGCGGCGGCGCGCCGGTATCGACGATAACGACGGTGTCGCCGGCCTCGAGCCGCTGGTAGCCGGAATACGACGCGTTCAGCACCGGCGCGCCGCGCGTCTCGTCATAGGCAAGCAGGGTCGCGAGGATGTCGGGATAGGTCGGGCCCATGCCGTTGAAATGCGCCAGCGCGCCGTCGTCGTGCCGGAAGAAGCGCAGCATCGGCATCATCCGGTCGATCGCCGACATCAGCGCGCTCGAGGGGGCGACGTCGCACGCCGCGAAGGTCTGGCGCAGCGGCAGCAGTTCCAGGAGCAGCAGCACCACCGCCTCGGGATTGCGCGAGATGTGCCCGCCGTCGGGCAGCACCTGGCGCACGAGCTCGTCGTCGAGCCAGCGCGCCGCCTGGCGCATCAGCCGCTGCCGCCCGGTCATGCACAGGCCGGCGTGGCAGAGCGCGATGACGGCGATCAAGCGGCCGACCCCGTCCGGCGCGTCATCGGCGGTGCGGATGAGATAGCGCACCTGCCGCGCCAGCGAGCGCATGAAGCGGCGGTAGAAGCCGATATCGGCGCCGCGCAGGATCAGCGGCGAATGGCTGAACCACGAGATCAGCCGCCGCGCCACCACCTCCGGCGCCCAGGCGACCGGGTCCCAGCCGCCGTAGTCCTCGATCCAGTCGGTGATCAGCGCGCGCGCGTGCAGCCGCGTCAGGTCGGTGTCGGAGGCGCGCAGGTGGCGCAGCCAGCCGAACCCGTGCAGCGCCCGCTGCCAGTCCGGCGACGGCGGCGGCGCCGAGAACGGCGATTTGCCGCCCACGTCGATGGCTGCGCCGGCCAGGGCGAAATGGCCGGTATAGAAATCGGCGGCGATGATCGGGTCGGCGGTGCGCAGGTCCTGTGGGGCGACGATGAGACGCTCCGGCGCGCCGGCGGAAAAACGCCAGCGATAGAACGGGCTCGCATAGGCCATGAGCATCGAGCGAACCTGATGCCCGGCCATGATCGCGCCGATCCGCAAACGATCGCCGATTGCAATTCCGGCCATACGCGCCGCCTACTCTTCCTCGATCGCGGGGGATCGCCGGGCGCGCGACACGGTGCCGCCCAGCCCCCGCGAGCTCCATACTGTCCTTAAAAGTTTAATATAATTGAAGTTTAAACAAGCATACCGCTCAAAATCCCGCAGACAGGCTGCCCCGCCTCAGGCGGTGCGGACAAGCCGGGCGGCGAAAAATCCGTCCATACCGCCGTCGCCCGGGGCTGCGCCCTCGGGCCAGGGCGCGTGGCAGGGCAGCGTGCGCAGGTCGCCGTCGGGCGTGATGCACTGGCCAAGGCCGGCGATTTCCGACGCCGCGATCGGCTTGCGCTCGATCGCCAGGCCGCTGCCCAGAATCTTGGAAATCTGCGCCTCGCACTCCTGCGGCTCGAGCGAACAGGTGGCGTAGAGCAGCGTTCCGCCGGGGGTCACCAGGTCGAACGCCCGTCGCAGCAGCCGGCCCTGCAGGTCGGCGAGGCGGGCGATCTCCGCCTCGCGGCGGATCCAGGCGATATCGGGATGGCGCCGCAGCGTTCCGGTCGCCGAGCAGGGCGCGTCGAGCAGGATCGCGTCGAAGCGGGTTCCCGGCTCCCAGGCCGCGGCGTCGGCGACGACGGGTTCGGCGGCAAGGCCGAGCCGGGCGAGATTGGCCTCCAGCCGGGCCATGCGCGAGGCCGACCGGTCGACCGCGGTCACCGATGCCCCGGCGGCGGCCAGCTGCGCCGTCTTGCCGCCCGGCGCGGCGCAGATATCGGCGACCCGCAGCCCGGCGACGTCGCCGAGCAGCCGCGCCGGCAGCGCCGCGGCGACGTCCTGCACCCACCACGCGCCGTCGGCGAATCCCGGCAGCGCGGCGATGTCGCCGGCCTTGGGAATGCGCACCGTGCCGGTCGGCAGCGCCGCGCCGCCGAGCTGGTCGGCCCAGCCCTGCGGATCGGATTTCACCGTCAGGTCGAGCGGCGGCTCGGCCAGATGCGCGGCCATGATCGCCTGCGCGGTCTCGGCGCCATAGGCCGCGATCCAGCGCTGCGCCAGCCAGTCCGGCGCGGTCGCGCGGACGCCGTCGGGGCGGGCCAGCAGCGCCTCGCGATCGCCCGCGACCCGGCGCAGCACCGCGTTGACGAGGCCGCGGAAGTGCCGCCCCGCCCGGTCGGCCGCGGCAAGGCCCACGGCGGTATCGACGACGGCGTGCGCGGGCACGTCGAGGAACAGGATCTGGCAGGCGCCGACCTCGAGGATCGCCATCGTCCGGCCGGCCGATTTCGGCAGCGGCTTGTCGAGATAGGCGCTCAGGAGGGCGCGGATCTGGCCGTGTCGGCGGATCGTCTCGGTCGCCAGCACCTTGACGAAGGCGCGGTCGCGCGGCTCCAGCGCGGCGAGGCCGGCCTGGCCGTGCTCGACGTCGAGGGCGGCATCCAGTGTCTGGCGCCGGTGGAGCGCGTCGTCGACGATCTCGACGGCGATCCGCCGTGCGGCGAGCCCGGCCGGCTCGCGCGCCGGTTTCTGTCTTCTACGGGGAGTGCTCACGGTTTGCGATCAGCCCCACGGTCCGGCGCCGGGCCGCGACCCGGCATTGGGCACGCTGCCCCCCGTCCCGCGACCGGAACCGCCCGCATCTCCGCCGGACGCGCCGCCCCAGGGACCGCCCGAGGACCCGGCATCGCCATAAGGCTGCGTGTAGCCCCCACCCATGCCGCTTCCCATCCCGGCTGCCATCTCCTGCAGCTTGGCGATGCGGTTTTCCGTCGCCGGGTGGGTGGAGAACAGGTTGTCCATGCGCTCGCCGTGCAGCGGGTTGATGATGAACATGTGCGCGGTCGCCGGATTGCGCTCGGCGGCCTCGTTGGGCACGCGCCGGACGCCGCCGGCGATCTTGCCCAGCGCCGAGGCGAGCCACAGCGGCTGGCCGCAGATCTCCGCGCCCATCCGGTCGGCCTCGTATTCGCGCGAGCGCGAGATCGCCATCTGCACCAGCGCGGCCGCCAGCGGCGCCAGGATCATCAGCGCCAGCGTGCCGATGAAGCCCATGTTGCTGTTGCGGTTGCCGCCGAAGAACAGCGCGAAGTTGGCGAGCATCGAGATCGCACCGGCGATCGTCGCCGTCACCGTCATGATCAGCGTGTCGTGGTGCTTCACGTGCGCCAGTTCGTGCGCCATCACGCCGGCCAGCTCCTCGTACGACAGCGTCTGCAGGATGCCGGTGGTCGCGGCGACGGCGGCGTTGCTGGGGTTGCGCCCGGTGGCGAACGCGTTCGGCTGCGGATCGTCGATGATGTAGACCTTCGGCATCGGCAGGTCGGCGTTCCGCGCCAGGTCGCGCACCATCGCGTGGAACTCGGGCGCGGTGGCCTCGTCGACCTCGTGCGCCTTGTACATCTTCAAGACGACCTTGTCGGCGTTCCAGTAGCTGAACGCGTTCATGCCCAGCGCCACCACGAAGGCGATGATCATGCCGCCGCTGCCGCCGAGGAGGTAGCCGACGCCCATGAACAGCGCCGTCATCGCGGCGAGAAGAATGGCTGTCCTGAAATAGCCCGACATGGGTTCCCTGGCCTGTGTTGGTCCGGTGTCTGCGCGCTGCCGCGGATTGATCCCTACGGATTTGTGTCCCGGGTTTTCCTCCCCGGTTTGCCTCCCCGGTTTGCCTCCGCAGGCGATCTGCGTCCTATATGTTGGTTCGATCCCCTCTGGCGACAAGACGAGACCGAATCGCGATGAACGACGCCACGCCTACCGAAACCCGCGAAGAAATAAAGGAAAAACGGCGCCAGGAGGCCGCCGAACGCGCGCTGGCCGAGGCCGAGGCGCGCCGCGCCGCGCAAAAGGCGCAGGACCGGCCGACGGAATATAACGGGCCGCGGGGCCCCGAGCCGACCCGCTACGGCGACTGGGAAAAGAAGGGAATCGCCAGCGATTTCTGACGACGCCCCCCGTCTCGGAAGCGTTACGGCACCGATTCGGCACCATTTCGGCGCCCGCTATCTGCGCGCCTGGTGGCCTGCCACGAGTGGCCCGCCACTAGTGGCCCGGCAGAATCTCCGGCAGCTGCGTCACGATGGCCGTGCCGTCGAGATCCGCCTTTCCCGCGGCAATCATCATCCGGTAGAGCGTCAGCGCCTGCGCCACCATCGGCATCGCCACGTGGTGATGGCGGGCGTCCTCGTTGACCATCTCCAGATCCTTCAGCACCTGCCGGGCATAGCCGCGCGGCACGAAGTCCCTGGCGACCATCCGCTCGAAGGCGACCGGCAGCAGGTTGGAGCCGGCATAGCCGGTGGCGAGCGCCTGGGGGATCTTCGCCGTGTCGACGCCGTGCGCCTCGGCCAGCCGCAGCGCCTCGGCCAGCACGCAATAGTTGGTCAGCACGATGGTCTGGTTGACCAGCTTGGTCGCCTGGCCGGCGCTGACCGGGCCCATATGCGTCAGCGTGCCGAGATCGGTCATCAGCGGGTCGATCCGGCTGATCGCGTGCAGGTCCCCGCCCGCCATGATCGCCAGCGTGCCGGCGCGCGCGGCGTCGGGGCCGCCCGAGACCGGCGCGTCGACGAAGGCCATGCCGGTGCGCTCGGCGAGCACGGCCGCGAGGTCCAGCGTTGCCGCGATCTCGGTGGTCGAATGATCGACCAGCACCTTGCCCTCGAGGCCGCCATTGGCGGCGGCAATGCCATTGTCGCCGACGATGACGTCGGCGACGGCCGCCGTGTTGAGCACGCAGACGAGCACCGTGTCGGCCCGCGCCGCGACATCGGCCGGCGACGCCGCCGCCTCGACGCCCCAGCCGGCGGCCGCCTCGGTCCGGCGCGCGTCGATATCGTAGCCGACCACCCGGCGCCCGGTGTCGATCAGCCGGCGCGTGAACCCTTCCCCCATCAGGCCCAGCCCGATGAATCCCACCGTTTCGCTCATGGCCATTCCCTCTTGGCGTGCAGCCGTACAATGTATGCATTACGGTGCATCGTACGCCCGATGGCAACAGGGCCATGGAAACGGGGATGGGAACGGTCGAGACGATGACGATGAAAGAGGAGACGGCCGCCGACCTGCCGATCATCGACGCCCACCAGCATTTCTGGGACCTGGAGACGAACTACTATCCCTGGCTCTGCGATCCCGAGCCGATCCCGTTCCGCTACGGCGACTATTCTGCGCTGAAGCGGAATTACCTGCCGCCGGACTACCGCTGCGATATCGGGCCGAACCGGGTCGTCGGGACGGTGCACATGGAGGCGGAGTGGGACCGCGCAGACCCGGTCGCCGAGACGCGCTGGCTCGAGGGCGTCGCAGCCGCGCACGGGTTGCCGAGCGCGCTGATCGGCCATGCCGAGCCGGACCGCGCCGATATCGCCGACGTGCTGGCCGGCCACGCGCGAAGCCCTCTGGCGCGCGGCATCCGCCACAAGCCCGCCGCCGCCGCCCGCCCGCGCGACGCCATACGCGGCGCCCGGGGCTCGATGGACGATCCGCGATGGCGCGCGGGCTACGCCCTGCTCGAATGGCACGGCTTTTCCTACGACCTGCAGACGCCGTGGTGGCATCTCGACGCCGCCGCGGAGCTTGCCGCCGACTTTCCCGCGATCCCCGTCATCGTCAACCACACCGGCCTGCCCGCCGACCGCTCCGCCGAGGCGCTCGCCGGCTGGCGCGCGGCGCTGGAGACGGTCGCCGCCCGGCCCAATGTGGCGCTGAAGATTTCCGGCCTCGGCCTGCCGGGCCGGCCCTGGACGGTGGCGGCCAACGGCCCGGTCATCCGCGACGCCATCGCGATCTTCGGCACCGACCGCTGCCTGTTCGCCAGCAACTACCCCGTCGACCGCCTCGCCGGCCCCTTCACCACCATCTTCGATGGCTTTCGCGCCGTCGTTTCCGATCTCCCCCTCGCGGAGCAGCGCAAGCTGTTCCACGACAACGCGCTGCGGATCTATCGGCTGTAGCCGAGGGTGGTAGCGGCCTCAGGACAAGGTGCAGCCCAGCACGCGCGTGCGGCCGCGCAGGATCCTGATCTTGGTGCCGCGCCCGACGCCTTCCGGCCAGTTCGACGGGAACGGCCGCGCATCGGCCTGGCGCCTCGTATCGAAATTGAGGTCGGCGACCAGGTCGCCGTCGACGAGTCTTTCCAGCCTCATCCGGCCGACCGTCGCGCGCTTGACCTTCACCTTGAGCCTGTTGCCGGCCCGGAAGCCGGCGGTCGGACCGGCCTCGAACTCGGTGGTGAACTTTTCGCGGTTGCGCCCGCCGGTACGGACCTCGTAGCGGGCACGCATCGAGATGTCCGTCTGTCCCGTGGCCGTGCATTCGACGCGCGACCGCGTGTCCCTGGCCTCCGCGGTCGCGGACATGGCGAGCGTCGCCAGCAGGACGAACGCTGTGGTCGTCGAATTCCGGATGATCTGCCGTTTCATGCCGTCTCCATCGTGTCGCAGGCCCCACGCGAAACCGGTCGGGTCGGCCCCCAGGGAAGGTGACACCTGCGCATGTCACCTGTGCTTGTCGCGAGAGCCGATACCATCGGGGCGGATAACACCGGGACGGCGCGATCTATTCCGCGATCACCATCGAGGCGGTGCCGGCCGCCGGCGCGCGCGCCAACCACGATAGGAATAAAATCTGGACATGTTCCGGTTTTGTTCCTATGCGTGAGACATGCACCGAGTCGCGCGCCTTGTCCTGTCGCTCCCCGTTGCCGTCGCGATGGCGGCCCTGTGGTTGGCCGTCACATGGGCGGTAGCCGCTTGGCTGGCCCCCGCTGGGGTGACCCCCGCCTGGGTACCCCCGAGGTGGGTGGCGACCGCCACCGCCGCCGAGACGTTGCCGGGGCCGGTGGCGGCGCGGGTGGAGCGGGTCGTCGACGGCGACACCATCGCGGTCACGGCCCGGGTCTGGCTTGGCCAGGACGTGCATGTGCTGGTGCGGGTGCGCGGCATCGACGCGCCGGAGCTGCGCGGCCGCTGCGCCGAGGAGACGCGCCGCGCCCGGGCGGCCACGCGCCGCGCCGCCGCCGCGGTGGCGGCGGGACCGGTCACGCTGTGGCGCATTTCGGGCGACAAGTACCATGGCCGCGTGCTCGCCGACGTGCGCCTGGGCGACGGCCGCGACCTGGCGGCGGTCATGCTCGCGAGCGGCGATGCCCGTCCCTATGGCGGGGCCGGGCGCAAGGGCTGGTGTTCGGGGTGAGGGCCGGCCGGCCCCTATCAGAATGCCCGCATCCGGGTCGCCGTATCAGGATGCCCGCACCTGGCACCCCCCGCATCGGCGGTGTCCGGGCGGCTAGGATGGTGCCAGGATCTACGATCGTGCCAGGTAATTGACGAAGAAGCCGACCCCGATCAGCGAAATGCCGATGGCGTTGATGCAGATGCGCACCCAGGAAAAGCCAGCATAGCCCTGGATCGGCGGGACGGGATTGCCGGTGTGGTCGAGGGGCGGCCGCCCCGTCCGCGAGATGACGTCCCAGGCGAGGCCGGAGGCCGTCGGGAAGAACAGCATCAGGGTTCCGATCACGCCGAGCACGTCGCCCGACCACGGCCACCGCGCGACCAGCCAGCTGGAGACGAGGTACACCAGCGGCACCCAGAGAGCCCAGAAGATCAGGGTTATCACTGCGTGGAGCACGGCCATGTCGGATTACGCCTTGTCCATCAAGGATCAGATTCCGGAGCCTGCGGTTTCGGAGCCCGCCGGTCTGGCGCCGGCCACGGTGATCAGGTCATCCGACGGCTGCCCGTCTCCGGTGACCACCTGCAGATCGCCGGCCCCCGTCACCGGCGCGGTCTGGTCGCCGGGAACGGACATGTTCAGCTTGACCGGATGGTCGCCGTACAGCCGCGCCGGAAGCCTGGCGTCGACGAGATTCGTGATGAAGGCCCGGAAGAACGCCGTCCGGTCGGCGGCGCTCATCGGGGTCTCCTGAACCGTCTTCATGACGGTCCGGATCGCCTCCAGCACGCCGATGGCCTCGCGGCCGGCGAATTTGGCGCCCTCGATGACGAGCGTGACGTTCTCGCCGGCCGGGCCGCCAGCCTCTTCGCCGGCCACTTCGCCGGGCTCGCGCCCCGGGTCCGGCGCCGCGGCCGGTACCGCCAGCATGGCCTCGAGGGACGTGCCGCACGCCGCCAGATAGCTTCTCAGCGTGCCCAGCCGCGTCCCCGGCCCGAGGCTGTTCTCGAGGCGCGAGACCTCGCTCTGGCTGGTCTTCATTGCGCGCGCCTGATCGGCCTGCGTATGGTTTGCCTTTCGCGCGGCGACCATGCGGCGGCGCAGGTGCTCGTACCAGAAGGCGTCCGCGAACTCGGCATCGGACATGGCGGTGTCGGTGAGCAACCGGTACGCGTCGGCCGCGCTTTCGAAGGCCTGGCCGCGATCCGCGATCAGGCTGTCGAAGGACTTGTACTGTTTCGTCTCACGCATGGCGGCCTCGTACGCTTACGACACTTGCTCGATGTAGCTGCCCGGCAGCAGCGCGGCGACGCGCGGGCTCACGATCCCGTTCAGATCCGGGAAATGCCCCTCCGCGATCTCCGTTACGTTCGTCATCGCGATCAGGTACTCGGTTCCATCCGGGTGGCGCAGGAACCAGATCCGGCATCGCGGCACCCGCTTGGGGACCGGAAACAGGTCGAGTATCTGGCCGCCCCAATTGATGTACCGAACCTCGATCGTCTCTCCGGCGGCGGTGTGCAGCAGGCCGGCGCGATCGCTGTCGGGGCCCCATTCGGCGTCGCCCGCATCGGCATAGCCCCAAAGCAGACCGCATAGCTGCCGCTCTTCCTCCAGCTCGGCCCTGGTCGGCGGTTTTCGCAGGATGCCGGCCGGATCGCCCAGAATGGTCTTGACGTCATCCAGGAACAGCGGGTCCGTCCGACGCTTCGAAGGCATTATATCACAAAGCCCATATTATGGGGTTATTGGTATTTTTATCAAGTCCCGGACCACGATCGAAAGTCCAGCGATAGCGGCGCACCCGCCACAACCGGTGTTTGTATCCCGGTGTTTGTATCAAGGGCCGGCTGCAATTTCGAATACGCAATTCGGCTATCGCGCGCGGGCGATCCCCGAACGGCCGCGACCTGGCGGCGGTGGGGCGCGCAAACGGCAACGCCCGGCCCCATCACGGGGCCGGGCGCTGAAGCAGGTGTCCGGAGCGAGTGGCGACGTCTGAGCGACGACGTCTCAGCGGTGCCGGCGCGATCCCCGCTTCCGCAGGGATGACCGGGCGGGGAGCTGCGCCGGCCTACGCCGTCTTCGCGCGGTTCTGCCGGTTGTCGATCAGGTCGTCGACGACGGCCGGGTCGGCGAGCGTCGAGGTGTCGCCGAGATTGGAGAACTCGTCCTCGGCGATCTTGCGCAGGATGCGGCGCATGATCTTGCCCGAGCGGGTCTTCGGCAGGCCCGGCGAGAACTGGATCAGGTCCGGCGAGGCGATCGGGCCGATGTCCTTGCGCACCCACTGGACGAGTTCCTTGCGCAGGTCCTCGTTCGGCACCTCGCCCGCCATCAGGGTGACATAGGCGTAGATGCCCTGGCCCTTGATGTCGTGCGGGTAGCCGACGACGGCGGCCTCCGAGACCTTCGGATGGGCGACCAGCGAGGATTCGACCTCGGCCGTGCCCATGCGGTGGCCGGAGACGTTGATGACGTCGTCGACGCGGCCGGTGATCCAGTAGAAGCCGTCCTCGTCGCGGCGGCAGCCGTCGCCGGAGAAGTACAGGCCCTTGTAGGCGGAGAAGTAGGTCTGCACGAAGCGCTCGTGGTCGCCGTAGACGGTGCGCATCTGGCCGGGCCAGGAGTCGAGCATCACCAGGTTGCCCTCGGCCGCGCCCTCGAGCAGCGTGCCGTCGCCGTCGACGAGGCCCGGCTGCACGCCGAAGAACGGCCGCGTCGCCGAGCCGGGCTTCAGCCCGGTGGCGCCGGGCAGCGGCGAGATCAGGATGCCGCCGGTCTCCGTCTGCCACCAGGTGTCGACGATCGGGCAGCGGCCGTCGCCGACCACGTTGTAGTACCACAGCCAGGCTTCCGGGTTGATCGGCTCGCCGACCGAGCCGAGCAGCCGCAGCGAGGCGCGGCTGGTCTTCTTGACCAGCTCCTCGCCGGCGCCCATCAGCGCGCGGATCGCCGTCGGCGCGGTGTAGAGGATGTTGACCTGGTGCTTGTCGCACACCTCCCAGAACCGCGCCGCGGTCGGGTAGTTGGGCACGCCCTCGAACATCAGCGTGGTGGCGCCGTTGGCCAGCGGCCCGTAGACGATGTAGCTGTGGCCGGTCACCCAGCCGACGTCGGCGGTGCACCAGTAGATGTCCCCGTCATGGTAGTCGAAGACGTACTGGTGGGTCATCGCGGCGAACACGAGATAGCCGCCGGTGGTGTGCAGCACGCCCTTCGGCTGGCCGGTCGAACCCGAGGTGTAGAGGATGAACAGCGGGTCCTCGGCGTTCATCTCCTCGGCCGGGCAGTCGCCCGCCACGTCTTCCATCTCCTCGTGCAGCCAGACGTCGCGGCCGTCCTTCCAGCCGATGACGCCGCCGGTGCGCCGCACCACGACGACGCCGGTCACGCTCGGGCACTTCTCCAGCGCCGTGTCGGTATTGGCCTTCAGCGGGATCTTGCGGCCGCCGCGCAGGCCCTCGTCGGCGGTGATGACGATGTTGGAATCGCAGTCCTGGATGCGCCCGGCCAGCGAATCCGGCGAGAACCCGCCGAACACCACCGAGTGCACCGCGCCGATGCGCGCGCAGGCCAGCATCGCGTAGGCGGCCTCCGGGATCATCGGCATGTAGATGGTGATGCGGTCGCCCTTCTTGGCGCCGAGCTTCTTCAAGACGTTGGCGAAGCGGCAGACGTTGTCGTAGAGCTCGCGGTAGGTGATCTTGGCGTCGTCGGCGGGGTCGTCGCCCTCCCACAGGATCGCCACCTGGTCGCCGCGCGTCTCCAGATGCCGGTCGATGCAGCTCGCCGTGACGTTGAGCGTGCCGTCCTCGAACCATTTGATCGAGACGTTGTGCGGGTCGTAGGAGGTGTTCTTGACCTTCGTGTACGGCTTGATCCAGTCGACGCGCTTGCCGTGCTCGCCCCAGAATCCGTCCGGGTCGTCGACCGAGTGCTTGTACATCTCCTGGTATTTCGCGTCGTCCACGTAGGCGCGCTTTGCCCAAGCCTCGGGCACCGGAAAGAGCGATTGATCCATTGGCCAGACCTCCCTGGTATTTCCCTGGTATTCCCCTGGTATTCCATCGTCGCGCTCGCCGTTATCCGGCGGCGCCGCGTATCGCGCGCATTATGCGGATCGGCCGTGGGGCGGGCAATGTCGGAACCGTCGAACTTTGGTCGACGGCGACGATTCGCCCCGCTTTCGGCCGGACCCGCGGGATTTCAGACTCCGAACAGGCCGATAATCGCGCCCATCAGCACCAGAACCACCAGCCAGTGACCGGCGTCGATCAGCGTCAGCGTCACCTTGGAGCCCTGGAACGAATCGTTGACGGCGATCGTCGTGGCGACGAAGCCGAGCCAGAGGAAGGCCGCGCCGATGATGCCGTTCTGCAGGTTGATCTGGCCGAGATGGCCGAGCACACCGGCAAGCATGAAGGCCATCAGCAGCTGCGCCACGCCGGCGACGACGAAGGGCCCCGGCTTCGGGGTCGTGTCTCCGGGCGCGCGCCCCTGCGCCATCAGCCAGGCATTGCCGAACGCCTTGTACCACAGCGCGCTGGCGACGAAGCCGACGACCGCCGCGATGACCACGGCGAGATAGTTGATGCCGTCGAATACCATGTCCGGTGTCTCCCCTCGGAACGAGATTCCCGTCGATGTGTAGCCCAGGCCGGCGCCCGAGCGAAAGCGCCTCGGCGCATTTCCCCCAACGTCCGGCGCTTGAACACCTGGCGCTTGAACACCCGGGCCCTCGGCCTTTGGTCGGTCACGCCCGGGCGACGAGCCGCCATACCGCCGTGCGCTTGATCTCCGCGTCCTCCAGCGCCCGCGTCGTCGGCACGCCGTGCTCGGCGAGTTTCTCGAGCCGCGCCCGCGGCAGGTAGCTGCGCCCCGGATCGCCGATCAGGACGGTGGCGCCGGCATCGCGGCAGCGGTCGAGAAACCGCAGCACCCGGCCGGCAAGCGGCTTTTCGTAGAACAGGTCGCCGACCAGGACAGTCTCCGGGACGGCACCCTCGGGCGTGCCACCGGGGATATCGAGCGGTCCGTCGAGCAGATCCGCCGCGGCCACGTCGACGCGAACGCCGTTCAGCGCGGCGTTGAGGCCGATCGCGGCGGCCGCCCAGCGGTCGGGGTCGGCGGCGGTCGCGCCGGCCGCGCCGGCGCGCATCGCGGCGATCGCCACCAGCCCGGACCCGGCGCCGAGATCGAGCACGCGACGGCCCCGCACGGTTTCGGGGTGATCCAGCACGTACCGGGCCAACGCCTGCCCGCCGGCCCAGGCGAACGCCCAGAACGGCGGCGGCAGGCCCATCTCGCCGAGCTCCTCCTCGGTCTTGCGCCACAGCGGCAGCGCCTCGTCGGCCACGCGCACCGTGATCTCCGGGCACAGCGGCACCGGCCGCGGCCGCGTGTTGTCGCAAATAAAGGCGGCCCGGTCGTCGGTGTCCCGCACGGCTCCGTCAGGAGCCGGCAGGCTCACGTCAGGCCGCCCATCTTGCGGATGATCTTCCATTCCTGCGCCGTGACCGGCTGCACCGACAGCCGCGAATTGTTGACCAGCACCATCTCGGCCAGCGTCGGTTCGGCCTTGATGGCGTCCAGCGTCACCGGGTTCGGCACCGCCTCCACGGCGGCGATGTCGACGCACTCCCAGGTGCCCGAGCCGTCGGTCGAATCGGGATGCGCCTCGACGACCACCTCGACGATGCCGACGATCCGCTTCTCGTTCACCGAGTGGTAGAAGAAGCCGAGGTCGCCCTTCTTCATGGCGCGCATGGTGTTGCGCGCCTGATAGTTGCGCACCCCGTCCCACTCCTCGCCCTTCTTGCCCTTCTTCACCTGATCGTCCCAGGACCAGGTGTTGGGCTCCGACTTGAACAGCCAATAGGCCATGCCGCCTCTCCGTTTGTTTCGTTTGGTCGAACCGGGTTGCCTCCGGCGCCGTCAGTGTTCCTCGCGGAACGGACGCGACAGCAGCGCCTCTATCGCCGTATCGACGCTGGCGCGTCCGGCGACGACGGCGGCGACCGCCGCGCAGATCGGCATCTCGACGTCCAGCTTCGCCGCCCGGTCGACGACCGCCGGTGCCGTCCACACGCCTTCGGTGACCGCCTTGCGGCCGCCGAGGATGGTGTCGACCGTGTCGCCCCGTCCCAGGGAGACGCCGAAGGAATAGTTGCGCGATTGCGGGCTGGTCGCCGTCAGCACCAGGTCGCCGAGGCCCGACAGGCCGGACAGGGTCTCGGGCCGCGCCCCAAGCGCACGGCCGAACCGCGTCAGCTCGGCGAAGCCGCGCGCCACCAGCGCCGCGTGCGCGCTCGCCCCCAGCGCCTTGCCGACGACGACGCCGCAGGCGATCGCGAGAACGTTCTTCACCGCCCCGCCGACCTGGACGCCGGTCAGGTCGCTCGACCGGTAGGGGCGGAAGGCGCTGTAGCCGATCGCCTCGACCAGCGTCCTGCCGACCGCCTCGTCGGCGCAGGCAAGCGTCACCGCGGTCGGCAGGCCGTGCGCCACGTCGTCGGCGAAGCTCGGCCCCGACAGCACCGCCGGCACCGCCTGGGGCAGCGCCTCGGCGACGACGTCGGACATGAAGGCCTCTGTGCCGCGCTCGATGCCCTTGGCGGCGATGACGACGGGGCGGCCGGCCGGCAGCACGCCGGCCATCTCCTGCGCCACGCCGCGCACCGCCTGGGCCGGCACCGCCAGGATCAGCACGTCGGCGGCGCAGGTCTCCTCGAGCGACCGGGTCGCGACGATCCCCGCGTCGAGCGCGACGCCGGGCAGCCGCATCCGGTTCTCGTGGTGCCGGTTGATGTCCTCGACGGTCTTGACGTCGCGCGCCCAGAGGCGGACCGGGCGTCCGGCCCGCGCCGCGACGCTGGCGAGCGCCGTTCCCCAGGCGCCGCCACCGATGACCCCGACCGTTCCGACAGCGCTCATGCCGCCTCCACGTCTTCCAGGCTCCAGCGCGCCCGGGCAGGCGCGTCGAGCGTGTCGGTCGCTCCGCGCGCCAGCCGCTCGCAGCCGGCCCAGGCGACCATGGCGGCATTGTCGCCGCACAGCTTCAGGGGCGGCGCCACCAGCCCGGCCCCGTGCGTTGCCCCGTGCGCGGCAGCAAGCGCCTCGAGCCGCGCCCGCACGGCCTGGTTGGCGGCGACGCCGCCGGCCACCACCAGCACCGGCGCGGCGCCGGTCTCCTCGGTAAACCGCAAAAGCGCATTCCCGGTGCGGTCGGCGAGGCTGTCGACGACCGCCGCCTGGAACGCGGCGCACAGGTCGGCGACGTCGGTTTCCGACAGCGGCGCGATCCGCTGCGCCTCGATCCGGACCGCCGTCTTCAGCCCGGAAAACGAGAAGTCGCAGCCCGCCCGGCCGGTCATCGGCCGGGGGAAGGCGAACCGCGCGGCATCGCCCTTCAGCGCCTGCGCCTCGACCGCCGGCCCGCCCGGCCAGCCGAGGCCCAGCATCTTGGCGACCTTGTCGAAGGCCTCGCCGGCGGCGTCGTCGACCGTCGTACCCCAGCGCCGGTAGCGGCCGACATCCTCGACCTTGACGATCTGGGTGTGGCCGCCGGTGACGAGCAGCAACAGATAGGGAAAGGCAAGGCCGTCGGTCAGCCGCGCGGTCAGGGCGTGGGCCTCCAGATGGTTGACCGCCACGAAGGGCTTGTTCGCCGCCGCCGCGATCGCCTTGCCGGTCATCAGCCCAACCAGCAGCCCGCCGATCAGACCCGGCCCGGCCGTCGCCGCGATGCCGTCGAGGTCGTCGAGACCGCAGCCGGCTTCAGCCAGCGCCTGCGCGATCAGGCCGTCCAACGTCTCCACATGGGCGCGCGCGGCGATTTCCGGCACGACGCCGCCATAGGGCGTATGCTCGGCAAGCTGGCTCAGGACCACGTTCGACAGGATGCGGCCCGAAAAGCCGTCGCCGTCGCCCGTGCGGGCGACGACCGCCGCGGCGGTTTCGTCGCAACTCGTTTCAATACCGAGGACGCGCATCTCTGGTTCCGGTCGATTGGCGGATTTCATTCCACTTCGCCCGTCTCTATAGTCGCCGCCGACCCCGACTGTCACCCGTAAGAGCCAGACTTGTCCGACACGCCCATTCGTATCGCCACGCGCGGCAGCCCGCTGGCCCGCGCCCAGGCCGAAGAAGTCGCCGCCCGGCTGCGGTCCGCCCACGGCCTGCCCGAGGAGATGACCGAGGTCGTCGTGTTCCAGACCAGTGGCGACCGGATCCAGGATCGCGCGCTCGCCGAGGCCGGCGGCAAGGGCCTTTTCACCAAGGAGCTCGAGGAGGCGCTGCTCGACGGCCGCGCCGATATCGCCGTGCATTCGGCCAAGGACATGCCGACGGTGCTGCCCGACGGGCTGGTGCTGACAGCCTATCTCGAGCGCGAGGATGTGCGCGACGCGTTCCTGAGCCGCGTCGCCGGATCGCTCGCCGAGCTGGACGCCGGCGCCGTGGTCGGCACCGCCTCGCTGCGCCGCCAGGCGCTGGTGCGCCGCCTGCGCCCGGACCTGAAGGTCGTCACCTTCCGCGGCAACGTGCAGACCAGGCTGCGCAAGCTCGAGGAAGGCGAGGTGCAGGCAACGCTGCTGGCGCTCGCCGGGCTGAAGCGCCTCGGCGCCGAGCACGAGGCGACCGGCGTGCTCGGCCTCGACGACTTCCCGCCGGCGCTCGGCCAGGGCGCGATCACGGTGGAGACGCGCGCCGACGACGCCCGCGTCATTCCGCTTATCGCCGCGATCGACCACGCCCCGACGGCGGCGGCGCTGACCTGCGAGCGGGCCTTCCTCGCCGTCCTCGACGGGTCCTGCCGCACCCCGATCGCCGGCCATGCGGTGATCGACGGCGACCGGCTGCGGTTCCGCGGCCTCGTCCTCAGCCCCGACGGCACGCAGGAATTCGAGGCGATCGCGGCGGGCGCGGCCGGGGACGCCGAGGCGATCGGCCGCACCGCCGGCGAGGATATCGTCGCCCGCGCCGGTACGGAGTTCCTGGCGGCGCTCAAGGCGCTGTCGTGAGAGTTCCGGCATGACGGTTCTGGTGACGCGGCCGGCCGGCGACAGCGAGAAAACCGTTGCCCGTCTGGCCGAACGCGGCATCGCCGCGATCGCCGCCCCGGTCATGGCGATCCGCCCGCTCCCCGATATCGCGCTCGCCGAAATCGCGCTGCCCGAGAAGGCAGACCCCGCAACCTGCCGCGCGCTGATCGTCACCAGCGCCAACGCCATCCGCACGCTCGCCGGCCGGCCCGAGCTGGCGGCGCTTGCGGCCGTTCCGCTCTACGCTGTCGGCGACCACACCGCCGAGACCGCCCGGCAGGCGGGCTTCACCGACGTGCGCTCGGCCGCCGGCGACGTCCACGATCTTGCCCGCCTCCTGCGCGCCGAGATCAGGCCCGGGGAAGGGCGTCTGGTTCATCTGAGCGGCCGCGAGGTGGCCGGCGACCTGGCCGGCGAGCTCGCCGCCGCCGGCTATGAGACCGAGCGGCGCATCGTCTACGAGACGGTTGCCGCCGATGCGCTGCCCGCCGCCGCGCGCGATGCGCTGGAGGGAGCGGAGATCACGGCGGTCCTGCTCTATTCGCCGAGAAGCGCGGAGACCTTCGGCGCGCTCGCCCGCAACGCCGGCCTCGGCGATTATCTGGCGCGCGTTGCCGCCGTGGTGATATCGGAGAATGTCGCCGAGAAGGCCCGCGCTTTCGGTTTCGGCCATATTTTCGTCGCCGAGCGGCCCGACGAATCGGCACTTATTGCCGCACTTGAGCGTTTCTTAAAGCAATCGATCCGATAACCGGGACGCTGGGCCTCGCGACAGCGGAGCCAAAGCGTGTATAAACCGGCAAAGGCCGAGCGCCCGGGGTGGCGCGTCCGGGTCGGCTCGCAACGACGGGACCGGAATCATGACCAACGGCGAAAAACAAGATCGCAACAAGACCGAACGCGGCGAAACGGGTGACCGCGCGGACCGGCGCCGGCGGGCGGTGCGCCCGGCGGTGATCGAGGGCGAGGCCCGCGAGATCGCCGAGGAAACCGCCGAGGAAACCGCTGCGCCGGGCGACGAAACCTCCGAAGCGACGGTGGAGGCGGAGGCAGAGACGACGGCCGCCGACGTTGGCCCGACCGAAACGACGCCCGAGATGACGCCCGAGACGACGGCTGCCGCGGACGAAAGCGGGACCGAAGAGACGCCCCCGGACGCGCCCCCGGACGCACCCGCAGAGGGCGACGAGGAGACGCGGGAAGGCGCGTTTTCCAGTGAGGAAACCGCCCCGGACCAGGCCGAACCGGCGCGAACCGCCCCGCTTCCCACCGCCCGGCGCGCCAGCGTCATCGCCGCCGGCATCGTCGGCGCCGTCCTGGCGCTCGGCGTCTATCTGGGCCTCGATTATCTTCGGATCCTGCCGCGCGCCGGCGCCAGCAACGCCGAATTGACGAACATCGTCAATGAGATGGACCGCCGGCTGACCGGCATCGAGACGAGCATCGCCCGCGCCGCGAAGCGCGACAACTCCAAGGTCATCGCCGGCAAGATCGCCGATCTGGAGAGCTCGCTGAAGGAAATCGGCGCCGATCCGCGCAATTCGCTGGTCCGCCGCATGAACGACGCCGAAACCAAGATCGATGCGATGGCCGAGAGTGCGGCGGCCTCCCCGGCCGCCAAGGATCTGGACGAGCGCCTGACCTATGTCGAGGACAAGCTCGCCGACATCGGCACCGGCGCGGCCTCGGCGACCGGCGAAATCGGCGGCGACATCGAACAGCGCCTCGCCGATCTCGAGACGCGGCTCGGCGGCGTCGAGGCCCGCCCGGCCGTTGTGACGCCGGACGGCAAGCCGGTCGATGATGCAGCCGTGAAGGCCCTGTCCGACCGGATCGCCGCGCTGAATACGCAGATGACGGAGATGTCCGATACCGTCGCCGCGCTCGGCAAGACCGTTTCCGCCCAGCCGACCGGCCGCCTGGACGAGATCGATAAGACGCTGTCCGCCCTGCAAGGCGAACTCGGCAAATTGAGCGGCGACGTCGACGCCAAGCTCGCCACGCTCAAGAAAACCGTGGCCGAAGCCGGTCCCGGCGAGGCCCGCCAGATGGCCCGCACCACCGCCGGCGCGCTGGCCGTCACCGCGCTGGAGCGCACCGTCGACGAAGGAAAGCCCTATACCGCCGAGCTCGACGTGCTGCGCCCGCTCGTCGGCGACAAGGCCGATCTTTCCGTTCTCGACGCCCATGCCGGGACCGGCGTCGGCGATCTTGCGACCCTCCAGGCTGAGTTCGCGACCACCGCCAACGCCATCCTGTCCGCCGGCGCGCCGGCGGACGGCGGCCCGGACGACAGCGGCATCGTCGGCTCGCTGCTGGACAGCGCCCGCACGCTCGTCCGCGTCCGCCCGACCGGCAAGGTCGAGGGATCGGGCCGCGGCGCCACCGTCGCGCGCATCGAGGCGGCGCTGAACGCCGGCGACCTGAAGACCGCCGCGAGCGAATGGGACACGCTGGATGACAGCGCCAAGGCGGCGTCCAAGGATTGGGCGGACGCCCTGAAGGCGCGGATCGCGGTGAATTCGGCCCTTGCCGACCTGTCGTCGGCGCTGACCGCCTCGCTATCGGGCGCGGCCGCGAGCAACTGATCCGATGAGGCTTGAGCGCGCATGATCCGGGTAGCCCTCTATATTCTTCTTGTCGGTGCGATCGCGTTCGGCGCGGCCTGGCTCGCCGACCGCCCCGGCGATCTCGTCGTCGACTGGCAGGGCTGGCACATCGAGACCAGCGTCATGGTGGCCGCCGTCGGCGTCATCGCCGTCGTCGTCGCGCTGATGATCCTGTGGACGCTGGTCCGCTGGCTGGCGCACGGCCCCTCCGCCGTCACCGGCTTCTTCAAGGGGCGTCGGCAGACGCGCGGTTACAAGGCGCTGTCGCGGGGCATGATCGCCGCCGGCGCCGGCGATGCCCGCCTCGCCCGGCACGCCTCCAAGGAAGCGCACAAGCTGCTCAGGGACGAGCCCCTGGCCCTGCTTCTGGACGCCCAGGCCGCCCAGCTTTCGGGCGACCGCAAGGCCGCGACCAGGGCGTTCGAGACCATGACCGAGCGGCCGGACACCGAGCTGCTCGGCCTGCGCGGCCTCTATATCGAGGCCCAGCGGGCCGGCGACGAGGAGACCGCGCGCGCCTGCATAGAGCGCGCCGCCGCCCGCGCGCCGGGCCTTGCCTGGGCCGCCGGCGCCCTGCTGGAAATCCAGACCCGCGAGGGCGACTGGGAAGCCGCGCTGGCGACGGTCGAGCGCAATGCCGAACACCGGCTGATCGACAAGAAGGCGGCCAAGCGGCTGCGCGCCGTTCTGCTCACCGCCCAGGCGATAGCGCGCGAGGACGCCGATCCCGAGCGCGCGCTGGCGCTTGCGCTGGAGGCGCACAAGCTCGCGCCGGAACTGGTGCCCGCCGCCGTCATCGCCGCGCGCCAGTCCTCGGCGACCGGCAACACCCGCCAGGCGACCCGGATCGTCGAGAAGACCTGGCGGCTGTCGCCGCATCCCGATCTCGCCACGATCTACGCCCATGCCCGTCCGGGCGATTCCGGCCGCGACCGGCTGAAGCGCGCCAAGGCGCTGCTCGACAAGATGCCGAACAATGTCGAGGGCCGCATCGGCGTCGCGGTTACCGCCATCGACGCCCGCGACTGGGCCGAGGCGCGCGCCGCGCTGAAGCCGCTCGCCGCCGCGCAGCCGACCCAGCGCGTCTGCCTGCTGATGGCCGATATCGCCGAGGGCGAGACCGGCGACGCCGGCAAGGTGCGCGAATGGCTCGCCCGCGCCGTCCGCGCTCCGCGCGATCCCGCCTGGACGGCGGACGGCTATGTCTCGGAGACCTGGGCGCCGGTCTCGCCGATCTCCGGCCACCTCGACGCCTTCGAATGGAAGGTGCCGGTCGAGGCCCTGTCGGCGCCGCTGGAGACCCCCGAGCCGGAGCCTGCCACCGAATCGGCGCCAATGATCGAAGCCCAGCCGGGCGCGCCTGATACAGAGTCCCCGGAAACAGCCCCGACCGTAGAGCCGGCGGCCGCCCAGCCGGGGACCGCCCAACCGGAGACCGCCGAACCGATCGACGTGACGCCGCAACCGGAGGCACCGGAAGAAACCACGGCCGCCGCCACGCCAGCCGTGGAAGCCGAGGAAGCGCAACCCCCGGAGACCGGCGAAAAGCGTCCCACTACCGCCAAGGAAGAGGCCACGGACAGAAAACCCGGGAAAAAGGCGGCCACGCCCGCCCCCGAACCGGCGACCGCGGCGGCAATGGCCGCGACGGCCGGAGACCGCTCCGCCGAGCCGGACGCCGACGAGCATCCCTTCGCGCTGGACCGCGCCCCGGACGATCCGGGTCCGATGCCGCCCGACGAGGACAGGCCGAAAAAGCGCTTCGGACTGTTCTGACATCGTGACGCTTGAAATGTCGCGCCGGCACGCTTATTCATGCGCCGCACGGGGCCGCCATAGCTCAGTTGGTAGAGCGGCGCATTCGTAATGCGTAGGTCGGGTGTTCGAGTCACCCTGGCGGCACCACTTCCCCCCACACAATTCGCCAACGTCGCCGCGCGTAGTGTCGCCTCGTCTACAGGCGCGCGCATCGCCATGCGAAAAGACCGGGTCTCTCGACTCGGCCTTGGAGATCGATATACGGCCCCGTTCCGGTGCTCAGTAGCTGGCCGGCGCATATAGCGCGACCAGGCTGCTGTCGCGGATGTTGGGGGTGCCGATGGTCGCGTAGCACACGAGATTGAACGTGTTCGCGCCGGCCGTGACCGGATAGGCGCGGACCGCCGATCCCGAAAGATTGATCAGGCTGCCCGCCGACTCCTCGATGACCACCTCATGGTCGGTGTCGACGGTCGATCCCGTGGTGATGGAGCAGCGTGCGGTGATGTTGATCCCGTAGATGACCCAGCTCGCATTGACCATGGCGTAGCCGTCCGCCGGTGCATCGAGCGTGACCGTCCGGTAGACCGCGTGCGCGCCGCCGATCGCCACGTCCTGGTCGCCGCTCGAGAACGCGATCCCCGCGGGCTTCGCGGATGCCGACAGGTCTTTGGGCCGAATCGTTCCGTTCTTGATCCGGCCGGACGTGACGGAGTTCTTCTTGATCTTGTTGGTGCCGACGGCGCCGCTGCGGATCTTGGCGGCCGTGACCGCCTTCTTGCCGATTTCCCGCACGTTCACGCAGCCGCGGCAGTCCAGATTAGTCGCGGTTCGATTGCCAGGTGGGAAGGACTGGGCCGCCGCCGTCGACGAGAGGACGACACCGCCCATGACCATTGCCAGCGCAGTACCTGAAATCTTTGCTTTCCAACCTGTTGCCATCATCAAATCCCTCCAATCCGGCGTCTCACAAACGAGTCGTGTCCGAGACCAATGTAGAGGGCAGAAGTGAACGAAATTCCCTTAGGGAATACTGGCGAGGGCATCGACCGCAAAGACAGGGGCAGGTCCCCACCCGATTTCGTCGTTTCGCCTCCCGCGGGCAGGCGCGAAAAAGACGCATTCCGGTTTCAATAAGGCTCCGACGGTATCCGGATGACCGGCACCGCCACGGCAATCGTCGGAAACGGCCGTCCGTTTCGATCACCATATCGGCGGTAGGCACTGAAACGCGCGCGCGAAGCACTGCATGAGCATTTCCCGATCATCGGCCGCAACGGCGGCGTCTCTTCCGCGCCTGTGGGCCGAATTCGGTCTCATCTTCGTGGCCACGCCCCTGATCATGGCGCTCGGCCTGCCCCCAAGCGTGATCTGGACGGGATTGGCGGGCATGCTGATCCTCGCGGTGATCCTGCTGTCGCGATCGATCGGGTTCTCGTGGCGGTCGCTGCTGGCGCGGCCGGTCGTTACCGATTGGACCGTCCTGGCGGGTTTCGTCGTGCTGACGGTCGCGGTCGCCCTCGCCCTCGTCCTGTGGCTGAGACCCAACGCGCTGTTCATGCTGCCACTTCACAACGAGCGGCTGTGGATCCTGATCCTGATCTTCTATCCGTTCGTCTCGGCGCTGCCGCAGGAAATCGTGTTCCGGGCGCTGTTCTTCGGCCGGTACGGAGCCCTGTTCCCGGGACGGCACGTGGCGATCGCGGCCAATGCCGGCGTGTTCTCGCTTGCCCACCTGTTCTACTGGAACTGGCCGGCGGTCATCCTGACCCTGTTCGGCGGCGTGGTCTTCGCCTGGGCCTATCGCGAGAAGGGCTCGTTCCTGTTCGCCTGGCTCATGCATGCGCTCGCCGGCCAGATCGTGTTCACGACCGGCCTCGGCGTCTTCTTCTTCCACGGCATGGTGCGGTAGCGGCTGCGCGAAGCGAGATCCGTCGGACAATCGGACGGTTCGCCGCTCCCCCGCGCCGTCCCGTGGGACAGCAACGGCGCGAGGGGACCCGTTTCCCGGATCGGCAACGTGGGCTGCTAGGCCGCCAGCTGCTTCAGATAGGCGTCGGCTTCCTCCGGAACGGCGAACCAGGGGAAGAAGTCCGTCGGATCATCGAAGCCATTGGCGATCCGCTTGGCGAGCACCGGGAACTGCTGCGCCGCGCCCATGATGTTCAGCACGTGCGGCGGCGGCGGCCGCAGGAGCGCATTGGTCCAGCCGGCGACATACTGGGCGTAGTTCCAGTAGGCATCGAAGGTCCCCTGCATCCAGGCCTCGTCGAACGCCTCGCCGCCGCGCGCCAGGATCGAATCCATGTAGACCCTCGCGCACTTCGACGCATTGTTGGAGCCCTGGCCGGTAACCGGGTCGTTGAGGACCACGACGTCGCCCATGCCGAGCACCGCCTTGCCCGACGGCAGCCGGCCGTTGGGATGGCGCACGGTCGGCGGGAAGCGGCCGGCGAGCACGCCGTTGTCGTCGGTCAGCGCGATATCGCGGCAGCGCTCCGCCTCCCACGGCAGGAAGGTGTCGAGAATCCATTTCGATTTCTCGAGATGTTGCTCGGGTGTCTTGACCTCGCCCCAGCAGTCCATCGGTCCGCCGGGAATGCCCTCGAACACCATGATCTCGCACGGCCCCGTCGTCGTCAGCGCCGGGAACACGAAATACTCGCCGACGGTCGGGATCAGGTTGAAGCACACCCCCGAGTGCGGCGAGCGCGGCACCATGCCGGTGACATAGGTCAGCGCCAGCGCGCGCTGCGGCTTGTCGAACACAGACTTTTCGTCATCGCGCTGGAACATTCCGGCGATCTCGCCCTTGCCGGCGGCGACCACAACCAGGTCGCTCTCGTTCGCATAGCGCTCGAGGTCCTGGACGGTCGCGTCGTGGATGTCCAGCGTGCCGCCACGCTCCTCGAACGCCTTCATCCAGCCGGGGAACTTCACCCGCTGGTCGACGCTCTGGGCGTAGCGGTCGAGCTTGCCGTTCCAGTCGATCGCCTTGACGCCCGGCGCATCCGGCGCCGGCACGGTGAAGTTGATCGAATCGACCGTCGGGCATTCGCCTTCCCAGAAATTGATGCCGATGTCGCGCTCGTTCTGCAGCGCCTGGTCGAACATGCACTGGCTCGACGTCACCCGGCCTGTGGCGATCTCCTCGGCGGTGCGGTTCTGCACCACACGCACGTCGTAGCCGCCGTCCTTCAGAAGTCCGAGCGCCAGCTGCAGGCCGGACTGGCCGCCACCGACGATGGTCACACTGCGTTTTGCCATCTTTTTTCCTCCTGGTTCTTGTCTCAGTCCATCAGCAGCGGAATCGCCGCATCGGCCCGCTCCGGCCCCATCGCCGTGTAGCCGCCGTCGACGCGGATATCCGTGCCGTTGATGAAGGACGCCTCGTCGGAGCACAGGAACACGACCGCGTTCGCCACCTCCTCCGCGTCGCCGACACGGCCGGCGAGATGGAAGGGCGCGGCCACCGAGTCCGTCTTCTCCCGGTTGTTCTTGGTGAGCTCGACCATGAGCGCGCTCCAGGTCCAGCCCGGCGACACCGCATTGACGCGAATGCCGTCCGGGGCGAGATCCATCGCCTGGTTGCGGGTGAGCTGCAGAATCGCCGCCTTGGAGACCGGATAGAGCCAGCGCCCGGTCTGGGCCACGCGCGAGGAGATCGAGCCGAAGTTGACGATCGCCCCCCTGGTCTTGGCCAGGTGCGGGCGCGCCGCCTGCATCAGCATCACCGAGCCGACGACGTTGGTGTCGAAGGCCTCGAGCCACTCGGCCCGGGTCGAATCGGCGCCGTTGTCCAGATAGGTGCAGGCGACGTTGACCAGAAAGTCGATGCGACCGTGCGTCTTGGCGGTGGTGTCGACCAGGTCCCGGATGTCGGCGTCCTGGCGCAGATCGGTCTTGTGGAAGCCGGCATTGGCGCCGACGCGATCGGCGACCGCCTTGCCGCCCTCTTCGTTGATATCTGCGATCACGACCTTGGCGCCCTTGTCGGCGAACGCCTTTGCCACGGCCTCGCCGATCAGCGTCGCGCCGCCGGTGACGATCGCCACCTTACCGTTGAAATCCGGCATGCGTTGTCCTTCCCGTTACTTTATGCTTGAAATAAAACAATCATTGGAAAGGCGACGAAGGAAAGCCGGCAGGCGCGGCGACTATCCAGAAAACGCAACAAACCGATCGGCCGGCCATTGACCGCCGGCCCGGTCCGCAATAGAGCCGCCGCCCTCGAAGGAAACCACCGGCAACACCGCGTCGTCGGGAGGACGTACGTGGCCCTACAGGCAGTGCCCGAGCCGCTGGCCCGCTACAATCTGTTCCGAACCGCGGATCTCGACGAGGCCCGCGAGCAGGTCGCGCGCGTGTTCTGTCCGCATCGGCTGAAGATCACCGGCGAGCGCGGCCGCTTCCGCACGGTTCAGAACCACGTGGACACCGGCCTTCTGTCGCTCAGCTACATCGGCTACGGCGCAGACGTGGAGATCGAGCCCGGCGAGCTCGACACCTTCTACCTGATCCAGATCCCGCTGGCCGGCGCGGCTTCGATCCAGACCGGCCGCCGGGCGTTCATCGCCGATTCCCGCCAAGCGTCGATCCTCAACCCGAACCGCTATACCGCGATGCGCTGGTGGGCCGGCTGCCGGAAGCTGCAGGTCCAGGTCGCCCGCTCGGTCCTGGAGTCCGTCGCGGCCGACTATTTCGGCCGCGGCATCGACACGCCCCTGACCTTCGACGCGGCGATGGCGCTGACGCGCCCCGAAGCCGCCGCATGGCTGCGCCACGTCGTCGCCTTCATGCGCTGCGTCGAGAAAAGCGGCTCGGACGTCGACGCGAAGGACCGCGTCGATTTCTACGGCGCCGAGCTGCTGCGCGAACTGGTCGAGGTCCAGGCGAACTCCCACTCGCATTTCGCCGAGGCCTGCGGATCGGGGCCGTTGCCGCGCTACGTGAAGACGGCGCTCGAGTATATCCGGGCCAATGCCGACAGGCCGCTGACCAGCGCCGAGATCGCGCGCGCCAGCGGCGTCGCCGGCCGCACCCTGCAATACGGCTTCAAGCAGTTCCTCGGCATGACGCCGATACAGGTCCTTCGCGACGAGCGGCTCGATCGCTGCCGCCTCGCCCTCCGGCTTGCCGAGGACGAGGCGAGCGTTTCGGCCGTCGCCGCGCGATGGGGCTTTGCCCATCTCGGCCGGTTCGCGCAATACTACCGCCAGCGCTTTGGCGAGTCTCCGCGTCGGACCGCCCGGAGTTCCTGAGCCCGGCCCTGTTCGCGCGGTCCAGACGCGAAACCGACGCTACGTTAATAAAATGATGCTGCGGCTGCGGCATAGTGGCCACCGACCACGACCGATACGCGAAGGCCCCGAACCCGCCCCGAGCCAGCAAGGAGACCCGGCGCCATGTCCAAGCTCGTAGCCGATGTCATCGTCGAAGCCCTGATGGAAGCCGGCGCCAAGCGCTGCTACGGCATCGTCGGCGACACGCTCAATTTCGTCACCGACGCGATCCGTCGCAAGGGCATGGAATGGATCCACGTCCGCCATGAGGAGGTCGCGGGCTTCGCCGCCGGTGCCGACGCCTTCATGACCGACGAACTCGCGGTCTGCGCCGGTTCCGCCGGGCCGGGCAGCCTGCATTTCGTCAACGGCCTGTTCGAAAGCCACCGCAACGGGGCGCCGGTGGTGATGATCGCCTCGCAGATCGACCGCATCCAGTCCGGTCTGGCCTTCCCGCAGGACGTCGACCAGAAGAAGATCTACGAGCAGTATTCGGTGTTCTGCGAATACATCTCCCACCCCGACCAGGCCCGCCGGATCACGGTGCAGGCCGCCCAGGCCGCACTGACCAAGCGCGGCGTCGCGGTCATCATCGTCAACGGCGACATGACCAAGGAGCGGACCAAGGACGAGACCCACTGGACGGTGTCCCGGCCCAGCCCCGTCATCCGCCCGAACGACGACGAGCTGGCGCAGCTTGCTGATCTCGTCAACACGGCGAACAAGATTACGATCTATGGCGGCATCGGGTGCCGGCACGCCCACGACGCGGTCGTGGCGCTGGCGGCCAAGCTGAAGGCGCCGGTCGCCCACACCTCGCGCGCCAAGGAATTCCTCGAGCACGACAATCCCTACAACGTCTCGATGACAGGGCTGATCGGCACGAAATCCGGTTTCGAGGCCGTCGAGCATTGCGACCTGCTTCTGTGCCTGGGCACCGATTTCGCCTGGCCCCAGTTCTATCCGAGACGCGCCAAGATCGTGCAGATCGACATCGATCCCGCCCATATCGGCCGGCGGACGCCCGTGACGCTCGGCCTCGTTGGCGACGTGAACGCCACCATAGCGGCGCTGCTGCCACTTCTCGACGAGCGCTCCGACGACGCCTTCCTCGCGGCGAGCCTGAAGGAACACGAGAAGAGCCAGAAGACACTCGAGGAGCAGGCCAGAGAGCGCTCGCCCGGTCTCATCCACCCGCAATATGTCGCCACCAAGCTGAACGAGCTCGCCGACGACGACGCGATCTTCACCTCCGAAGGCGGCACCACCTTCGTGTGGATGCTGCGCTACCTGCACGCCAACGGAAAACGCCGTTTCCTGACGAGCCTGCTGCACGGCACCATGGCGAACTCCTATCCGATGGCGATCGGCTGTCAGAAATCGCATCCCGGCCGCCAGGTCGTGGCCATGTGCGGCGACGGCGGCATGACCATGCTGATGGGCGACCTCCTGACGCTCGTCCAGGAGAAACTGCCGGTGAAGCTGGTGGTCTTCAACAACGGCTCTCTCGGCTTTGTCGAGATGGAGATGAAGGTCGAGGGCATGCTCGACGCCTTCACCGACCTGCACAACCCGGATTTCTCCGCTCTCGCCAAGGCCTGCGGCTTCTACGGCCGGCGCGTCGAGAACGCGGACGACCTGGAGCCGGCAATGACCGAGTGGCTGAGCCAAGACGGCCCGGCCCTGCTCGACGTCGTCGTCAACCGCATGGAGCTGGTGATGCCGCCCACCGTCGAGGTGGGACAGGCCGTCTCCACGGCGATGTATGGCGTGAAGGCGGTCCTCGACGGGCGCTTGAACGACGTCTGGGCGCTCGCGGTCAACAACACGGTGAAGTAGGGATCACGCCCGGTCACGCTCCGTTCGTCACGCGCCGTTCGCCACGTTCATGCGCTGGCGTGCGTGCGCGACCGTGTCCATATGCGCCTTGATCGCCGGATTGGTGTCGAGCAACCGGCGGAACGCGCTCTCCTCGAGAACCAGCAACTGGCAATAGCCGAGTGCCACGACGTCGGCTTGGCGGGGCTGGTTCATGATCAGCGCCATCTCGCCGAAGAAATCGCCTCGCCCGAGCCGGATCTTGCCTTGCGGCGCGGCGACCTCGACGGCCCCGGAGGAAATGAAATAGGCCGACGTGCCGCGCTCGCCCTTGGAGATGAGCCGCTCGCCCGGAACCGCCAGCCGCGGCCGCAGCAGCAGCCGGATTTCGCGGCGTTCCTTCTCTTCAAGCGCCGAAAACATCGGAAACTTGTTGACGAGGGTCGCGGTATCGAGCCCGAGATCGAGCCGCGGCCGCCGCTCCAGGGCGGCATGAACCGCCTGCAACTCACGTTTCAGGTCGCCATAGAGTTCAGGTCCGATCAGCGCCTCTTCGCGCAGGGCGTTGTATTCGGCCGATTCGAGCCTGACCGCGAGCTGACCGAGAAAACGCTGTTCGATGGTCTGCGCGTATTCGGGATATTGCAGCCTGAGCGCATCGAGCGCCGAGACGGCAGCCTCCATCCGCTGTGCCAGGATTTCGCTCAACAGGTCGGCCACGCGCACGCCGAGCACCCGCTTCAGCTTGCTCCGCGCGAAACGATCGAGCTCCTCGAGCACGATCCGCGTCACCATCAGCACCTCGAAGCGGTCGGCGATGCAGTGTTCCAGCGGCCCTTCGATCATGAACCTGCGGTGTAGCAGGTGAGCGAAGCGAAACCGCCGGCCGAATCCGAGGCGGGCCTGCGCGGAATGGGTGTAGCCGAGCCGACCGTCGGACCGGGTCGCGTCCGCCATGCGTTCGGTGTTGGCCAGCAGCCGCTCCATGATCGCCAGGGAAATCGCCCTGCCGGCGCCATGCTCGGCGATCACCTCCCGTTCGCGATTGACGAGGGCGATCAGACCGATGGTGATCCGGTCGCGGTCGGGAATCGTCTCAAGCGCGATTCCCGTGCCGGCCAGATCCTCGACATGCCGACGGTAGGGCCGCAACGCGTCGCGAGCGGGCTTCGGATCGATCTTGTAGCGTTTCGCCGTCTCTTCGACGGTTTCGCGCACCGAATCGAGCGACAGCGAGAGGATTTGCGCCCGCATCGCCTGATCGATCGGCGACAGCCGGTCGATCCGCATCAGCCGGATCAGCGGTCTCAGGGTCGTGCCGCCGACCAGCAGGCTGAACAGGACGAAGCCGGTCGCGACGATCGCCACGAAACGTTGGATCTCGGGCGAGATCAGGCTGTTCTCCGTGATCGACATCGCCAGCGCCAGCGTCACCGCGCCGCGCAGGCCGCCCCACAGGATTACGAACTTGTACGGTCCGCTGATATGTTCGCCGAGCCGCACCACTGCCATCGCCGGCATGACGGCGAACAGCACGATCGCCCGGGCTGCGAGGGCGGCGACGACGACGACGGCGACCAGCATCACGTCGACCAGGTCGAATCCGACCAGCAGATGCGGCACCACGATCGCGGCGAGGATGAAGACCAGCGACCCCGCGAGGAAAGCGAGCTGCTCCCAGACCCGCGACAGGAACGCCCAGGAGGCCGGCGCCATCCGGTTGCGCGCGACGGCGCCGACGACAAGCCCGGCGACGACCACCGCGACGACGCCGGATACCTCCAGGTACCGCTCGCAGACGATGAAGAGCAGATAGGGAACTCCGAGCGACAAGGTCAGCTCGGCGGCCTGCGACCCGCGCATGTAGGGCAGCACCGCCGTGGCCAGCCGGGCCCCCACGAAGCCCGCCGCGGCGCCGCCGAGCAGCGATACGAGGAACATCCGCGTCGCGTCCGTCAGGCTCGGTTCGGCGCCCGTCAGCAGCATGGCCAGCAGCACGGTGTAGAGCACGATGGCCGTCGCGTCGTTGAGCAGGCTCTCGCCTTCCACCAGCCGCGTCAGCCGGCTCGGCGCGCCGAGTTCGCGGAAGATCGCCACCACGGCGGCCGGATCGGTGGTCGCCACGATCGCACCGACCAGCAGGCAGGCGACGATCGAGACGTCCGAGGCCCACCACAGCGATACGCCGATCACCCCGGTCGACACGACGACGGCGAGCACGGCGAGCGCGAAGATCGGTGCCGCGTCGTCCATCATCCGTCGGACATCGACGTCGAGGGCCGCCTGGAACAGCAGCACGGGCAGGAAGATATGGATGAAGCCCGCCGAGGTGATCGGGACACCGAGCACCATCTCCGCCATGGTGTCGAGCCCAGGCGTGCGCCCGAACTGGACCAGGGTCGTGGCGGCAAAACCGATCAGCACACCGACGAACGCGAGCACCACCGCGTTCGGCAGGCCGAAGCGCCGCGCCAGCGGTTGCAGCAGGCTGACCACCACCAGAAGGCCGGCGATGATGAGGATCGTGTCGGCGAGAGTCAGCATTTAGCCGGCCTGTGAAAATGGAACACGATTCGTACCGCGCCACCGCGCCCCTGCTCAAGTACCCGGGCATATCGCCCGGTCGGGGTTTCACAGGACGATGATATACGGGGTCATACGGCTGGCATCGTCGCAATCCGGTCCCTTAGTCTGTCGCCGGGAGAAATGCCGGGAGAATTGAATGTCTGTTGATTCGACGACCGGCGCTGCACCGCGATCGCGCCTTGCCGGCCTCTTCGCCGGCCCGGCCATCGCGCTGGCCATGAGCCTGTGGGGCGCGCCGGAGGGTCTCGATCCCGTTGCCTGGCATACCGCGGCGATCGCGATCCTGATGGCCCTCTGGTGGATGAGCGAGGCGTTGCCGCTGGCCGCCACCGCGATGGTGCCGCTGGCGCTTTTCCCGCTTGCCGGCATCGCGACGATCGAAAAGGCGGCATCGTCCTACGCCCACCCGCTGATTTTCCTGTTCCTGGGCGGGTTCATCATCGCCCGCGCCATGGCGCGCTGGCAGCTGCACAGGCGGCTTGCCTGGTGGGTCCTGCACTACGTCGGGTCGGGTCCCGCGGCGATCATCGCCGGGATCATGGCGACGACGGCGTTCCTGTCGATGTGGATCAGCAATACCGCGACCGCGATGGTGATGCTGCCGATCGGCCAGTCGATCGCGGCCACCATGAGCGAGCACGGCGACGATCCGGCCGTGGCCCGGGGATTCTCGGCCGCCCTGATGCTGGGCATCGCCTATTCGGCGACGATCGGCGGCATGGGGACCCTGATCGGCACGCCGCCGAATGCCCTACTCGCCGGCTATATGCAGGACCTGCAGGGCATCGAAATCGGTTTCGCCGACTGGATGCTGGTCGGCGTTCCGGCCGTGATCGTCCTGTTGCCGGTCACCTGGGTGCTGCTGACGAAGATCGCCTTCGACGTGCCCTGGCGCGCCGTCCACGCGGGGCCGGCCCACGAGCTCCCCGCGCCGGGGCCGATGATGCGGGAGGAAAAACTGGTCGCGGCGATCATGGTCCTGGTCGCGCTGGCCTGGCTGACCCGGCCGCTGATCGAGCATCTGTTTCCCGGCCTGCCGCTCGGCGACACCGGCATTGCCATCATCGGCGCACTGGCGCTGTTCTTCATCCCGGCGCGGCCGGAGACCGGTGGCCGCCTGCTCGACTGGTCCGATCTGAAGGACCTTCGCTGGGACGTGCTGATTCTGTTCGGCGGCGGCCTGGCACTTGCCGCCGCCATCGGGACCTCCGGCCTGTCGGACTGGATCGGCGCGCACGTCGCCGACCTGGAGGCGCTGCCCGGCTGGCTGATGATCCTGATCGTGATGACCGTGATCGTCTACCTCGGCGAACTGGCCAGCAACACCGCGATGGCGGCGGTCTTCCTGCCGGTGGCCGGGGCAGCGGCGATCGGCATGGGCGAGAGCGCGCTGACGCTCGCACTGCCCGTGGCGCTCGCCGCCTCGCTCGGGTTCATGTTGCCGGTCGCCACGCCGCCGAACGCCATCGTGTTCGGGTCGGGCGCGCTCGATGCGCGTCAGATGCTGAGGGTAGGGGCGGTGCTCGACGTCGTGGCGATTCTGATTGTCGCCATCATCGCCCTGACGCTCGCACCGCTGGTCTTCCGGCTCTGAATCAGGCGTCCGTCGGGACGACCGCGGTGGCCTCGATCTCGATCATCGCCTTCGGCTCGACGAGGCCGACGACCTGCACCACCGCCATCGCCGGGAAATACGGCCCGATCTCGTCGCGATAGGCGCGACCGACCTCCTTGAGATTGGCGCGGTAGGCGTCGAGGTCTGTGACATACCAGGTGAGCCGGACGAGATGGCGCGGATGCGCACCGCCGGCCGCCAGGATTTCCCGGATGTTCGACAGGGTCTGGCGAATCTGCGCGCCGAAGGTGTCGGGGAACTGCTCGTTCGCGTCCCAGCCGACGACGCCGCCGGTGACGACGACCGTACCGGTCGCCTTCATGCCGTTGGAATAGCCCTTTGGCCGCGGCCAACCGGCGGGCAGCAGGGTTTCCGGCCGATCGTTCTCATCCGCTGCCGCGGGCAGGCTCGTCACAGACACAGGGGATACCTCCTTGATATCATCGTGCACTTGGCCTCAACCGGCCTTGGATTGCGATACGCTCTCGGCGGCCTCCGCCCTGGCGATCTCGCGCAGGGTGACGCGTTTCAACTTGCCGGTCTCGGTGCGCGGCAAGGCGTCGACGAAGGCGATCGCGCGCGGATACTTGTACGGCGCGACCTCGTTCTTCACATGTGTCTGAAGTTCGACTGCGAGTTCGGGGGAACCGGTATAGCCGTCCTTGAGCTGGATGTAGGCCTTGACGATCTGGCCGCGCTCGCGGTCGGGCGACCCGACGACGCCGCAGAAGGCGACGGCCGGGTGGGTCAGCAGCGCGCCTTCCACTTCCGGTCCGGCGATGTTATAGCCCGACGATACGATCATGTCGTCGGAGCGCGCCTGGTACCAGAAGTAGCCGTCCTCATCCATCAGGTAGGTGTCGCCGGTGACGTTCCAGCCGTCGACGACGTAGTCGGTCTGGCGCTCGTCGGCGATATAGCGGCAGCCCGTGGGACCGCGCACCGCGAGACGCCCGATCTGGCCCGCCGGCAGCGTGTTGCCGTCGTCGCCGATGACCTTGGCCTCGTAGCCCGGCACCGGCTTGCCGGTCGCGCCGGGCCGCACCTCTTCTTCCGGCGAGCCGATGAAGATGTGCAGAAGCTCGGTCGCGCCGATGCCGTCGAGAAGCGTCATCCCGGTCGCCTCGTGCCAGGCATCCCAGGTTGCCTTCGGCAACGCCTCGCCGGCCGACACGCATTTGCGCAGGCTGTCGACGTCGCCGGGCTGCAGCATGTCGACCATGGCGCGGTAGGCGGTCGGCGCGGTGAACGACACGGTCGCCTTGAACTCCCGGATCGCTGCCAGCAGCTTGTCCGGCGGGGCCGCTTCGAGCAGCACCGTAGAGGCCCCGACCCGCATCGGGAACAGCACCAGGCCGCCGAGGCCGAAGGTGAAGGCCAGCGGCGGCGAGCCGATGAAGCGGTCGCTCTCGATGGGCCTGAGCACATTCATCGCGTAGGCGTCGCAGATCGCCATCATGTCGCGATGGAAATGCATCGTGCCCTTCGGCACGCCGGTGGTGCCCGAGGTGAAGCCGATCAGGCAGACGTCGTCGCTCGCCGTGTCGCAGGCCTCGAACGTGTCCGGCTCGTCGGCCATCATCGCCTCGAGCGTGTCGTCGCCGCCGCCCCAGTAGACGATGCGTTGCAGTTCCGGCGCCTGCGTCTTGGCCTTCTCCATCTCCTCGGCGAGACGGACGTCGCAGAGCGCGAGATCGATCTTCGCCTTCTGGATCGGATAGGCGAGTTCCTTGGCCCGCAGAAGCGGCATGGTGGCGACGACGACGCCGCCGGCCTTCAGCACCGCAAAATAGGCGGCGACCATCATCGGGGTGTTGGCCGACCGCAGAAGCACCCGCCCGCCGGGCACCATGCCGAGCCGCCTGGTCAGCACGTTGGCGATGCGGTTCACCCGCGCCTGCAGCTCGGCATAGGTCAGTGTCTCGGTCGGCGAGATCAGGCAGGTCCGGTCACCCTTGCCCTCGTCCACCCACTTGTCGAGCAGTTCGACAGCGCAGTTGAGCCGTTCCGGATACTGCAGCTCCGGCAGGGTGAACTTGAATTCCGGCCACTGTTCCTGCGGGGGCAGATTGTCCCGCGCGAACGAATCCACGTGTCCGCTTCTCAGCATGCTTTCTCCTCCGGCCAATACGGGGCCGGTTTATCCCGACCCGCGGTTTTGCCTATTGTTCTGTCTTCACCGCGCCGCCGCGCCGTCGGCCTTGACCTCGGCGGCCTTGAGCAGTTCGCGCGCGATGACGATCTTCTGTACCTCGGTGGCGCCCTCGTAGATCCGCAATGCCCGGATCTCGCGGTAGAGCTCCTCGACCTTGACGCCGCTCTTGACGCCAAGCCCGCCGAAGATCTGCACGGCCCGGTCGATCACCTGTTGCGCCGTCTCGGTGGCGAACATCTTCGCCATCGAGGCCTCGCGGGTGACGCGCGGCGCGCCGTTGTCCTTGGTCCACGCGGACCGGTAGATCAGCAGCGCGGCGGCATCGACGCCCGTCGCCATGTCGGCGAGGCCGGCCTGGGTGAGCTGCAGGTCCGCGAGCGGCGCACCGAACATCGAGCGCTCGCGCGCCCGGTTCACGCCCTCATCAAGGGCCCGGCGGGCAAATCCCAACGCCGCCGCCCCAACGGTAGAGCGGAAGATATCGAGCGTCGACATCGCGACCTTGAAGCCATCGCCACCATTGCCGATGCGGTTGGCGACCGGCACGCGGCAGCCCTCGAAGGACAGCGTCGCCAGCGGATGCGGCGCGATCACGTCGATGCGTTCCGCGATCTCGAAGCCCGGGGTGCCGGCCTCGACGATATAGGCCGACAGTCCCCTGGCGCCGGGTGCCTCGCCGGAACGGGCGAAAACCACGTACCAGTCGGCGATGCCGCCGTTGGAAATCCAGGTCTTGCAGCCGTCGAGACGGACGTGATCGTTGCCGTCGGGCGTCGCCGTCGTCGACATCGCGGCCACGTCGGACCCTGCGTCGGGCTCCGAAAGGGCGAAGGCGGGGATCGCGGTGCCCGCCGCGACGCCCGGCAGCCACTTAGCCTTCTGCTCGGCGCTGCCGGCAACGACCACCGGCCCGGAGCCGAGCCCCTGCATCGCGAAGGCGAAGTCGGCGAGGCCGGACTGATAGCCGAGGGTCTCGCGCGCGATGCACAGCGTGCGCACGTCGTGCCGGTCGCCTTCCTCGGTCGGCGCCGCCGCGTCGAGGAAGCCACCCTCGCCAAGCGCCGCGACGATTTTGCGGCACGAGGCGTCGACGTCATGATGATCGATCAGGGGCGCCAGCGTCGCCTCCGCCCAGGCGCCGATCTCGGCGGCGAAGCGGCGGTGCTTCTCTTCGAAGAACGGCCAGTCGAGGAAGGTTTTGTCGGCCATCCCCTAGTTCCCCTCGAACTTCGGCGTTTCCTTGGCCGCGAATGCGCGATAGGCCCGGGCGAAGTCTTCCGTCGTCATGCACAGCGCCTGGGCGACCGCCTCGGCCTCGACGGCCTCCTCGACGGACATGGCCCATTCCATCTGCAGCATGCGCTTGGTCATGGCGTTGCCGAAGGTCGGCCCGTCGGCCAGATCTCTGGCGAAGGCCTGCGCCTCGGCCAGCACCGCGTCGCCCGGGACAAGCCGGTTGTAGAAGCCCCAGCGCTCGGCCTCCTCGCCGCGTAGCGGCCGGCCGGTGAAGAGCAGCTCGGAGGCACGCCCCTGACCGATAATTCGCGGCAGGATCGCACAGGCGCCCATGTCGCAGCCGGCAAGGCCGACCTTGTTGAACAGGAACAGGACCTTGGATTCCGGCGTGCCGTAGCGGATGTCGGAGGACATGGCCACGATCGCGCCGGCGCCGGCGCAGATGCCGTCGACCGCGGCGATGATCGGCTGCGGGCAGGCCCGCATCGCCTTGACCAGTTCACCGGTCATCCGGGTGAAGCGCATCAGCCCTGCGGTATCCATTTCGACGAGCGGGCCGATGATCTCGAACACGTCGCCGCCCGACGAGAAATTGCCGCCCGCACCGGTGACGACGAAGGCCTTGATGTCCTCGTCGTCCGCGGCCGCGCGGAAGAAGTGACCCAGTTCGGAATAGGAATCGAAGGTGAGCGGGTTCTTGCGCTCGGGCCGGTTCAGCGTGATGGTCGCGACCTTGCCGTCGATCTCGAGCTTGAAGTGCTTCGCCTCGTACTTGGAAAGCGGCACCGGAACGTTGGCGGTCTGCCAGGTCACGAGCGCTCCTCCCGGGCTTCGAGAGCCGTCCTCACCGATATTTTCGTCTTGCCCAGCAGCGCCATGAGTGCGGCTTCCTCCTGTTCGTCGAGGTCGGCGAACATGTCGGCGACCCAGTCTTCGTGAATCTTTGCCATCGCCCGGAACTCGGCCGCTCCGGTCGGCGTCAGCGAGATGATCTGCACGCGCCGGTCATGCGTCGCCGGCCGCCGGTCGATGTGACCGGAAGCGACCAGCTTCTCCACCACGTGGGTGACGTTGCCATTGGAGACCATCATGCGCTTGGAAACCTCGCCGAGCGTCATGCCTTCCGGCGCCTTGTCGAGCTGCGCCATCAGGTCGAAACGCGGCAGCGTCACGTCGAACTGCTCGCGCAGCCGCCGGCGGATCTCGCCCTCGATCAGCGTCGTGCAGGTCAGTAGGCGCAGCCACAGCCGGATGTCGGACTTGTGGTCGCCCGGCGCCTCCAGCGCCATGGTTTCCGCATCGAGCGGTATGTCGTTCATCACATCACCTCCCCGCCGGCGACCGCGATCGCCTGACCGGTTATGGATGCGGCATCGGCCCCGCACAACCACAGCACGGCGTCGGCGACTTCCTCGGGCGTCACGAGACGCCCCTGCGGATTGTCGCGGACGAGTTCCGCCTCGGCCTGCTCGGCGGTCATGCCTGTCTTGGCGACGATCCGTGAGACCGACTCCGCGACCATGTCGGTATCGGTGAAGCCCGGGCAGACCGCGTTCACGGTGATGCCGCTGCGCGCCGTCTCCAGCGCCAGCGACCGCACCAGCCCGATCACCGCGTGCTTCGCCGCGCAGTAGGCCGACGTGTAGCGGTAGCCCTTCAGCCCGGCGGTGGACGCGACGGCGACGATGCGACCGAAACCGGCCTCGGTCATCGGACCCAGCACGGACTGCACCGAATGGACGACACCCATCGTGTTGACGTCGAACATGCGCTGGAAGACGGCCGGGTCGGCCCGGCTGAACAGGGCCGTTTCGGCCGCGCCCGCATTGGCGACGAGAACCTCGACCGGGCCGCGCTCGGCGACGGCCTCCTTAACGGCCTCCCCGAGCGCCAGCGGGTCGGTCACGTCCGCGATCGCATAGCCCGCCGCGCCGCCGGCCTCGACTAGCTCCTTGAGCGGAGCGTCCTTGCGGCCGGTGACGGTGACCCGCGCGCCGGCGGCCGTCAGCGCCGAGGCGACCGCCGCCCCGATACCGCGTCCACCGCCGGTGACCAGGGCATGCCGTCCGCTCAGTCCCTTCATGGCCGGCTCATTCCGCCGCCTGGATGAACGACGGCTTCTGCTGAACCCGCTTCTCCTCGACGGAGGGCGCCCGGGTCTTCGGGCGGGCCTTGATCCGCAGCTCTTCCAGATCCATCCGGTCGCGCGCGCTGTTGCGGGCGAGCTGGTCGAAGCCGGGTTCGTACTGCGGCACCGTCTGCAGATAGGGCTCGCCGTACCACGCCGCCGCGTTCGCGGCGAAGAACGGATCGACCAGGTGCGGACGGCCGATGGCGACGAGATCGGCGCGACCGGCGACCAGGATCGTGTTGGCCTGATCGGCCGAGGTGATGTTGCCGACGCACATGGTCGACACCTGGGCCTCGTTGCGGATCTGGTCGGAATACGGCGTCTGGAACATGCGCCCGTAGATCGGAGACGACCAGTTGACCGTCTGCCCCGTCGACACGTCGACGAGATCGACGCCGGCCTGGCCGAAGGCCTCGGCGATCGCCACCGAATCCTCGTCCGACAGGCCGCCCTCGGCCCAGTCGGTGGCGGAAACGCGCACCGACATCGGCTTGTGCTTGGGCCACGCCGCGCGCATCGCCGAGAACACCTCCAGCGGGAAGCGCAGCCGGTTCTCGACCGACCCGCCGAACTCGTCGGTGCGGGTATTGGTCAGCGGCGACAGGAAGCTCGCCAGGAGATAGCCGTGGGCACAGTGCAGCTCGATCATGTCGAAGCCGAGCCGTTCCGCCCGCTCGACCGCGGCGACGAACTGATCCCGGATCCGGTCCATGTCGGCGCGCGTGAGCTCCTGCGGGACCTGGCTCTCGGGATAGTAGGCGATCGGCGACGCCGACACGACCGGCCAGGCGTCCTCGTCGAGCGGCCGGTCCATGCCTTCCCACATCAGCTTGGTCGCGCCCTTGCGCCCGGCATGGCCGAGCTGCAGGCAGAACTTGGCGTTGGAGTGGCCGCGAACGAATTCGACGATACGCTTCCAGGCCGCTTCCTGGTCGTCGTTCCACAGCCCGGTGCAGCCGGGCGTGATGCGCGCGTCCGGCGCGACGCAGGTCATCTCGGTGAAGATCAGGCCGGCGCCGCCCATGGCGCGGGTGCCGTAGTGAACCAGGTGAAAGTCGTCGGGCACGCCGTCGGTGGCCGAGTACATGCACATCGGCGACATGACGAGGCGGTTCTTCAGCTCCATGTCGCGCAGCTTGAACGGCTGGAACGCCGGCGTCGCCGGATCGTCGATGTCGACGTCGAAGCCCTTCAGCCGGACCTTCTCGGCGAACATCCGGTCGGCGGCGTCGACGAATTCCGGCGCGCGCATGCGCAGGTTGTCATAGGTGATCGCCTTCGAGCGCGTCATCAGGCCGAAGCTGAACTGCACCGGATCGTAGTCCCAGAACCGGGCGACATGCTCGAACCAGACGAGCGACACGTCGGCGGCATGCTGGATCTTCTCAACACCCTCGCGGCGGCCGGATTCGAACAGCTTCAGCGCCGCGGGGATGTCCGGCGTCGCCTCGACCGCCTCGAACAGGGCGATGGCGTCTTCCATGGCGAGCTTGGTGCCCGAGCCGATCGAGTAATGCGCCGTCGACTTGGCGTCGCCGAGCAGGACCATGTTGTCCTTCACCCAGCGCTCGTTGCGGATCATCGGGAAGTTGCGCCACATCGACCGGTTGGTCAGAACCGGATAGCCATCGAGATGCTTGGCGAAGATCTTGGCGCAGAAATCGGCCGACTGCTGCTCGTCGAACTCGGCCAGCCCGGCCTTTTCCCAGGTCTCGTCGTCGGTCTCGAAGATCCAGGTCGAGCGGCCTTCCTCGTACTGGTAGGCATGGGCGATGAAGATGCCCCACTCGGTCTCCTCGAAGGCGAAGGTGAAGGCGTCGAGCGGCTTGGTCGATCCCATCCAGGCGAACTTGTTCGGCCTCAGGTCGACATGCGGCTTGAAGTGGTCGACGAAGTGCTCGCGGAAACGGCTGTTCACGCCGTCCGCCAGCAGCACGAGATCGTGATCGGAGAAATCGGTGGTCGGCTCCACCTCGTGCTCGAAATGCAGCGGAATGCCGAGATCACGGGCACGCTCGTAGAGGATCTTGAGCAGCGCCACACGCGAGCAGCCGCAGAAGCCGTTGCCGCCGATGCGGTGCTTCTCGCCCTTGTAGTTGATCTCGATATCGTCCCAGTAGGCGAATTCCTCGGTGATGCGCTCGTAGCTTTCCTTGTCCCAGCTCTCGAACGTATCGAGCGTCTCGTCGGAGAACACCACGCCGAATCCGAAGGTGTCGTCCGGCTTGTTGCGCTCGTAGACGGCTATGTCGGAGTCGGGTCGGGACTTCTTCAACAGGATCGCGAAATAGAGACCAGCTGGTCCACCACCGACAATCGCCACCTTCATGACGGCCCTCCCTGTTTGGTTCGCGGCGCACGTGTCCGCGGCTCGATAGGCAATAACTTTAAGCTTGAAATATTTAAGGTGCAAGTATCCTGTTGCGATTGCCCTCCGCCTCAGGATTTCCGCGGGTCGATCCTACATGGACCGCCCCTTTGAAAGGATCCGGAAAAGTCCGGAAGTCGTCGCTTTTTCGGCGTCGATCGCACGCGCCTCGACCTCCAGATGGGACAAGGCGGCACGATAGGCGGCGGCCAGTCCGCTGCCGCCGACGACCAGAACGGGCCGCGGCGCCGGAAACAGGCCGGCCATGGACCGGATCTCGTGCCCGATCAGGATTCCGGACAGATAGTCGGCAAGTCCCTCGCCCGGCACGACCTCGAACAGCCCGTCGGCGCGAACCGAGAACAGATGGTGCAGCAGGCCACCCGGGTCGCCCGAACGCTCCAGGCCGGCGGCGAACCACCGGCTGTCGCCGGTCGCGCCGGTCTCCTCGTCCCGCATCAGGGCGGAGAGGATCGAGTGGCGACGCAGCACCTCGTAGGCCTCGCCGGTCATGGCAGTGGCGAAATCGACGAGCCTGCCCCCCTCCATCCGCACCCATTTGCTGTGGGTGCCGGGCAGACAGAGTATCGCGTCCGCAATCCGTTCGGTCGCCAGCGCGCCGAAACACTGCACTTCCTCGCCGCGCATGACGTCGCGACGGGTGGCCGCCGCACCGAGACAGACGCCGGGCACGATCCGCACGCCGGACCGGTCCGGAACGCTCAAAAGACCGTCCGCAAGACCGTCCAGGCCCGCCGGACAGGCTACGTAGGGCGCTTCGGCCCAGCCCTGGCGGCTGCCGATCATGCCGCTCATCAGGACGGGTACCGGCGCACCTGCGCGCCAGTCGCCGACCAGAGCATCGAAAGCGGCGGCGAATTGCCGATCGGGAACGTTCCGGATGCCATGCGCCGAAACACGACGCTCGAGAATCGCGCCATCCGCGCCGATCCCGTAGGCGCGGACGTTGGTCGTCCCCCAGTCGATCAGCACCGCTTCGATTCGAGTCACGTCACATCTCCCCTCTTGCCGTCTTCCCGGTCATTGGTGTTATTGTACGACAAATGAAGCCGCCAATCCGAACAACGGATACGTCATAACCGGCGGCGAGGGAGGATACACGTGAACAAGCCGGCTCGGGCCCTTTCGACGGCCCGGCGTAGCGTTCATGGCCAGATCGTCGACGAGCTCGGCCGCCGCATCGTCGCCGGCGAGTTCGCGCCCGGCTCCGTGCTTCCGACCGAAGGCGACTACAGTGCCCGCCTGGCGGTCAGCCGCACCTCCTTTCGCGAAGCCATCAAGATGCTCGCCGGCAAGGGCCTGGTCGAATCCCGGCCGAAGACCGGCACCCGCGTGCGCCAGCGCAGCGAATGGAACATGCTCGATCCCGACGTCACCACCTGGGCGTTCGGCACCGCGCCCGATCGCACCTACGCGCAGGCATTCTTCGAGTTCCGCCACATCATAGAGCCGGCCGCGGCCGCGCTGGCCGCCGCGCGCCGCGACGTGGACGACCTCGACATCATGCACCGCAGCCTCGAGGGCATGGCCAGCGCCACGTCGCTGGAAGGCTGGATTGCACCGGATCTCGCGTTTCACCGTGCCGTGCTGATCGCGACGCGCAACGAGCTGCTCGTATCGCTCGGCCATCTGCTCGAGCCGGCGCTGACCCGCAGCTTCTCGATCGTCAACGTGGAGCCTGCGAAACGCCAGGCCTCCGTGCCGCTGCACCGCGCCGTCTACGCGGCGATCGAGAGGCGCAAGCCGGACGCGGCCCGGGCGGCGATGACGCACCTGCTCGACGAGGCGCTGGTCGACCTCGAGGAGATGATCTGGGGAGGCGGCAGAACCGGATCGAAGGAATGATCGCCGGCGCCTTGGCCGGCGCTCTGAAGGACCGCGGCAAGCGGTCGAAAATATAACTGGAGGAACCCCAATGCTGAAAAAGCCCCTGATGGTAGCGACCGCGGTGTCACTCGGACTTGCGGCCGGCAGTGCCCTGGCCGACACCTCTGACAAGAAGATAGCCCTGTCCAACAACTACGCCGGCAACTCCTGGCGTCAGGCGATGCTGCGAAGCTGGGACAAGGTCACCAAGAAGGCCGTCGAGGACGGCACCGTCGCAGCGGCCGACCCGTTCACCACCGCCGAGAACCAGGTGACCGAGCAGGCCGCGCAGATCCAGAACCTGATCCTGCAGGGCTATGACGCGATCGTCATCAACGCGGCCTCGCCGGACGCCCTCAACGGCGCGGTGAAAGAAGCCTGCGACGCCGGGATCACCGTCGTCTCCTTCGATGGCATCGTCACCGAACCGTGCGCCTGGCGCATCGCCGTCGACTTCAAGCAGATGGGCAAGGACGAGGTGCTCTATCTCGCCGAGAAGATGCCCGATGGCGGAAACCTGCTCGAGATCCGCGGCCTGGCCGGCGTCTTCGTCGACGACGAGATTTCGGCGGGCATCCACGAGGGCGTCGCGGAGAACCCGCAGTTCAAGATCGTCGGCTCCGTGCACGGCGACTGGGCCCAGGACGTCTCCCAGAAGGCGGTCGCCGGCATTCTGCCGAGCCTGCCCGATGTCGACGCGGTCGTGACCCAGGGCGGCGACGGATACGGTGCCGCGCAGGCCTTCAAGGCGGCGGACCGGCCGACCCCGCTGATCATCATGGGCAACCGCGAGGACGAGCTCCTGTGGTGGAAGGAACAGAAGGACGCCAACGGCTACGAGACCATGTCGGTGTCGATCGCTCCGGGCGTCTCCACCCTCGCCTTCTGGGTCGCCCAGCAGATCCTCGACGGCCAGGACGTGCCGAAGGATCTCGTCGTGCCCTTCCTGCGCATCGATCAGGACAATCTGGAAGAGAACCTGGCCAACACCGAGAAGGGCGGCGTCGCCAATGTCGAGTACACGCTCGAGGACGCCCAGGAGGTCATCAACGCGGCGAAATGACAGCATGGTGGTTCGGACGGGCTCCGGCTGACCGACGGGAATCGAAAGCGCACGGGCATGTCCGAACGGCCTGAACGCATCTTCCATCTGGACGGCGTCGAAAAGCATTTCGGCGCCGTCCATGCGCTCGCCGGCGTCGACCTCGTCATCACCGCCGGCGAATGCCTCGGCCTCGTCGGCCACAACGGTGCCGGCAAGTCGACGCTGATGAACGTGCTGTCCGGCACGCTCTCGCCGGATCGCGGCACGATCCGCGTCGGAACCGCCGACGTGACGGGACGCTACGGCGTGTCCCAGGCGCACGCCGCCGGCCTGCGCTGCGTCTTCCAGGAGCTTTCGCTCTGCCCCAATCTGACCGTCGCGGAGAATGCCCGCATCATGCACCCGGCCCTGCGCGGCTTCGGCTGGCGCAAACGGGCGGGCGCGGTGATCGTCTCCAAGCTCGACGAGATTTTTCCCGGCCACGGTGTCGATGCCAACGACATCGTCGGCGACCTGTCGATCGCCCGTCGCCAGATGGTCGAGATCGCCCGCGCCTTCTCCGAGACCGAAGGCAGGGTCAAGCTCGTGATCCTGGACGAGCCAACCTCCTCGCTCGACGCGGTAGTGGCCGAGCAGTTGCTCTCCTTCGTGCGCCGCTACGTCGAAGGCGGCGGCGCCTGCATACTGATTTCCCATCTCCTCGGCGAGATCCTGTCGACCTGCGACCGGGTCATCGTCATGCGCGACGGCAAGGTGGTCGACGCCCGCCCCGCCAGGGATTTCACCCGCACCTCGCTGGTCGGCGCCATGGGTTCGGTGGCCAAGGAAGAGGACGCCGCCAAGGCGGGCGACTTCGTCTCGAAGCGCACCGGCGCAGCCCCGCGCGTCACCGCCCGCCCCCCGGCACAGGCCGACACCATGGCGCTCTCGGCGCACCGGGGCGAAGTCGTCGGACTGGCCGGCCTCGAGGGCCACGGACAGACCGCGATGCTGCTGCAGATCTATTCGGCGAAGCCCCGGACCCGCGCGCGGGCGGGGAGTCGGGCGGGCAGCCAGGCAGGCGGAGGCGCATCCGTCGACGCGCCCGTGGCGCTGGTCGCCGGCGACCGCCAGACTGACGGCGTCTTCCCCCTGTGGTCGATCGCCCGCAATATCGGCATCCGCTCGATCCGCGCCATGCGCCGGGGCCCGCTGATCGACCCGCGCCAGGAAAACGAGATGGCGGAATCCTGGCGCGCGCGCATCAAGATCCGCACGCCAGACATCCACGACAACATCCTGTCCCTGTCCGGCGGCAACCAGCAGAAGGCGCTGTTCGCCCGCGCCCTCGGCTCCGATGCCGAGATCGTGCTGATGGACGATCCGATGCGCGGCGTCGACGTCGGCACCAAGCAGGAGGTCTACGGGATCATTCGCGACGAGGCCGCCAAGGGCCGCACCTTCGTCTGGTACACCACCGAGCTCGACGAACTGAAGAACTGCGACCACGTCTACGTCTTCCGCAACGGCCGCATCGTCGCCGATCTGCCCCGCGACCAGCTCACCGAGGAGAAGGTTCTGCAATCCTCGTTCACGGAGGACGCATGACCGCAGCCCTGATGTCGCCGCGCCTGATGCGCTCGATCCTTCCGGCGATGTCGCTGACGGTGATCCTGATCGCCATCTTCTATCTGCAGCCGCGCGCGATGAGCTATTTCGGGCTCAACCTGCTGCTCAACCTGGCGGTGCCGATCGCGCTGGCGACCATCGCGCAGATGTTCATCCTCTGCGTCAACGATCTCGACCTGTCGATCGGCGCCTATGTCAGCTTTTGCGCCTGCGTCGCCGCGACTTGGCTGAACGAGGTTCCGCTCCTGGGTGTCGCCGTTCTCATCGCCTGCATCGTCGTCTACGCGGCGCTGGGCGCGCTGATCCACTTGCGCAACCTGCCCTCCATCGTCGTCACGCTCGGCATGTCCTTCGTCTGGGCCGGCCTTGCCGTGCTGCTTCTGCCCACGCCGGGCGGCAAGGCACCGGACTGGATTCAGGCGCTCATGAAGCTGAAGACGCCCTACGTGCCGTTCTCGGTCCTGGCGGCGATCGCCATCGCGCTCATCGTCCATTTCGGGCTGATGCGGTCGGCCTATGGCGCGGTCCTGCGTGGCGCCGGCGGCAATCCGCGCTCGGTCGCCCGCGCCGGCTGGTCGATGCTCAAGGTCAAGATGACCATGTTCGCGTTCGCCGGCTTTTTCGGCGCGCTTTCGGGCATCGCGCTCGTCGGCCTCACCACCTCGGCGGACGCCAATATCGCGATGCGCTACACGCTGTTATCCATCGCCGGCGCGATCCTCGGCGGCAGCGAGTTCGTCGGCGGCCGCGTCTCGCCGGCCGGCGCGGTGATCGGCGCCATCACCCTGACGCTCGCCGGTTCGTTCCTGTCCTTCCTCAGGATCAGTCCCGACTGGCAGATCGGCGCGCAGGGCGCGATCCTGATCATCGTCCTGGCGCTGCGCGCGCTCATCAACCGGGCGGAGGCGAGACACTGATGCCAGCGGTCATCGCACGCTTTCTGGAGAAGCCCTGGATCTGGGCCTACGCCGCGGCGATCGCGGTGTGGATCGTCACCATCGGCTTCACCCAAGGCCAGGGCGCCGGACAGGTCCTGACGGCGGCCTTCACCTTCGCGACCTTCTTCGTGATCGTCGCGCTCGGGCAGATGTTCGTCGTCACGCTCGGTCCCGGCAATGTCGACCTGTCGATTCCGGCGGCGATGACACTCGCCGGCACCGTCGCCACCAAGATCATGGACACGCAGGATTCGATGATCCTGATCGGACTGGCGGCGGCGATCGGCGTCGGCATCGGCGTCGGAATCTTCAACTACGCTTTGATCCGGCTTCTGCGCATTCCGCCGATCATCGCCACCCTGTCGTCGAGCTTCGTCTTCCAGTCCGCGGCGATCTGGTACAACCGGGGCCTGAGGATCAAGCCGCCGCCGCTGCTGGCCGATTTCTCGACGTCCGTGGTTCTGGGCATCCCCGTATTGGCGATCTGCGTCGTGCTGCTCGCCGTCGTCATGCACGTGATCCTGACCCGCACCGTCTACGGCAGGTCGGTGATCGCCATCGGCCAGAACCCGCGCGCGGCCTGGCTCGCCGGGGTCTCGGTCGATGCCACGCGGTTTGCGACCTATGTGATGTGCGCCGTCTTCGCCGCGCTATGCGGCTACCTGTTCTCCGCCTTCTCCGGCGGCGCCGCGCTCAACATGGGTCAGGAGTACCTGCTCTCCTCCATCGCCGTGGTGGTGATCGGCGGCACCTCGGTCGCCGGCGGCTTCGCCAACGTGCCGGGGCTGTGGGGGGCGGCGCTGTTCCTGTTCCTGCTGGTCACCATGCTGAACACGTTCGGGCTGGGCGCCGGCGTCCGGCTTGTCATGACCGGCCTCATCATCATCGGCGTCATCACCATCGCCGGCGGACAGCGCAACACGCGCTAGGCAAGAAGGGAGGAGTGACGATGGCTCTGGTCGGCGATTCCTACGAATACGTGGACAAGCGCTTCTACGATCTCACCGTGCCGACGGCCGACGTCGAGAGGCTGTTCGACGGATGCCGCTGGGCGGAAGGCCCGGTCTGGTTCGGCGACGGCGGCTTTCTCGTCTGGAGCGACATCCCCAACCGGCGCATGCTGCGCTGGCTGCCCGACGGCGGCGCCAACGGGACCGTCTCGGTGTTCCGCGCCGATTCCAACCATTCGAACGGAAACACCCGCGACCGCGAGGGCCGGCTCGTCTCCTGCGAGCACGGCGGGCGCCGCGTCACCCGCACCGAGCCCGACGGGGCGATCACCGTGATCGCCGACACCTACAAGGGCAGGAAGCTCAATTCGCCCAACGACGTTGTGGTGAAGTCGGACGGGTCGATCTGGTTCACCGACCCGACCTACGGGATCATGTCCGACTACGAAGGCCACAAGGCAGAGCCCGAGCAGGACGGCTGCTATGTCTTCCGGGTCGATCCGAAGAGCGGGAAGATCGAGGTCGTCGCCGACGATTTCGTCAAGCCGAATGGCCTTGCCTTCTCGCCCGACGAGTCGAAGCTCTACATCGCCGATTCCGGTCTCAGCCACGACCCGGAAGGGCCGCGTCACATCCGCGTCTTCTCCGTCGAGAAGGGCCGGAGCCTGAAGAAGGGCAAGGTCTTCGCCGAGGTCTCGCCCGGCGTGCCGGACGGCATGCGCCTGGACGTCGAGGGAAACGTCTGGACGAGCGCCCGGGACGGGGTCCATTGTTACGACCCGCGGGGCAACCTGCTCGGCAAGATCCGCATCCCCGAGATGGTCGCCAACCTCACCTTCGGCGGGCCGAAGCGCAACCGGCTGTTCATCACGGCGACGCGCTCTCTCTATTCGGTCTTCGTCGGCGTGAGCGGCGCGCAGGTTCCCTGAGACCATGACTTGCGACGGCGTTCGCGGAAACCCGGCGCTGCCCGTGACGCGGGCCGTTGGCATGCGAAACTGAAAACGAAACCCGAACCGGAAACCAAACCCGTGAACGCAATGTCTCCCGTCAGCGCGGACGGACCGCGCGTCATCCGGCTCAATCCGAGCGACAACGTCATCGTCGCCGCCTCGAAGATCGCCGCCGGCACCGCCGTGCCGGGCGAGGGCGTGACGACCACCGGCGACATCCCCTCCGGCCACAAGATCGCGACGCGGCCTGTCGCCAGGGGCGAGGAGATCCGCAAGTACGGCCAGATCATCGGCTTCGCCGCCGTCGACATCGCGCCCGGCGACCACGTCCACACGCAGAACTGCGTGATGGGCGATTTCGCCCGCGACTACGCCTTCGGCGCCGAGGCCAAGCCGACGGCGTTCGTGCCCGAGGCCGAGCGCGCCACCTTCCAGGGCATCGTCCGCCACGACGGCCGCGTGGCGACGCGCAACTACATCGCCATTGTCTCGACGGTGAATTGCTCGGCGACGGTCGCGCGCATGATCGCCGCGCACTTCACCACGGAGCGCCTTGCCGCCTTTCCGAATGTCGACGGCGTCTCGGCCTTCGTGCACGGCACCGGCTGCGGCCTCGCCGATGCCGGCGAGGGCTTCGAGACCCTGCAGCGCACCATGTGGGGCTACGTCCGTCATGCGAACTGCGCCGGGGTGGTGCTGGTCGGTCTCGGCTGCGAGGTCAACCAGATCCGTTTCCTGATGGAGGCCTACGATCTGCACGACGACCGCCGCTTCCAGCACATGACGATCCAGGAGTGGGGCGGCACGCGGAAGGCGGTCGAGGAGGGCATCCGCCGTGTCGAGGCGATGCTGCCAACCGCCAACGCGGTGACGCGCGAGACGGTCTCGGCCGAACATCTCTGCCTCGCACTGCAATGCGGCGGCTCGGACGCCTATTCCGGCATCACCGCCAATCCGGCCCTGGGGGCGGCCGCGGACCTGCTGGTTCGCCACGGCGGCACCGCGATCCTGGCCGAAACGCCGGAGATCTATGGCGCCGAGCACCTGCTGACCCGCCGCGCGCCCGATCGCGCCGTCGGCGAGAAGCTGGTCGAGCGCATCCGATGGTGGGAGGACTACACCGCCCGCAACGGCGGCGACATGAACAACAATCCCTCGCCCGGCAACAAGGCCGGCGGGCTGACGACGATCCTGGAGAAATCGCTGGGCGCCGCCGCCAAGGGCGGCACGACCGACCTGGTCGGGGTCTACAAGTACGCCGAGCCGGTAACCGCCAAGGGCTTCGTGTTCATGGATTCGCCGGGCTACGACCCGGCCTCCATCACCGGCGAAGTCGCCTCCGGCGCCAATATCGTCTGCTTCACCACCGGTCGCGGCTCGGTGTTCGGCTTCAAGCCGGCTCCCAGCGTCAAGCTCGCCACCAACACGGCGATGTACGAGCGCATGGCCGAGGACATGGACATCAACTGCGGCGAGATCCTGTCCCATGGCGTCGGCGTTCAGGACATGGGCCGGCGCATCTTCGACCGGCTGCTCGCCGTCGCCTCCGGCGAGAAGTCGAAAAGCGAGGAGCTCGGATTCGGCGACAACGAGTTCACGCCCTGGGTCATCGGCGCCACCATGTGAGCGCCATTGTGTCCGCAAGGACACGGACTGCGGAATCCGCGCCGACGGGTCTTGGTCGGCGTGGCACGGTGCCACTAGTATCGGCGCGCGTTCGGGGGCGGCAGCCTTCGTGTGGGTAGCCCAGCAGACGATGGGCACAGGTAGTGGCGTAGGACAGGGGCCGATGTTCGGGGCAATCCAGAAGGTTATCCGCAACCTCAAGGCGGAGTCTGAGCCGGTGTTCGACGCCACCGATCCGCGTGTCGCGACCGCCGCCCTCGCCGTGCACGCGATCGCCGTCGACGGCATCGTCGACGAGCCGGAGAAGGTCAAGCTGCGCCTGCTCATGCAGCAGAAGTTCGACCTCAACGACGACGAGACGTCCCGGCTGATCGCCGAGGCGCGCCGTCGCGATCTGGAGGCGATCGACCTCTACGCCTTCACCAGCGTCCTGAAGCGGGCGCTCGACGAGGACGGCCGACGCGGCGTCGTCGAGATGCTGTGGGAACTCGTCTATGCCGACGGCGAAGTCCACGAGGTCGAGGACAACTTCATCTGGCGCGTCGCCGAACTGCTCGGCATTTCGTCGCGCGAGCGCATCGCCCTGCGCAAGCGCGTCGAGCACGCCCCCGACCACATGCCGAAGAACGACTGAAGCGGTTCGGTGCGAGCGGTTTCACGCGATTTCCTTGAGTCCGCACGTCAAACCCGCTACCCAATCGTCTGTTTTCTAAGCAGGCATCTTGCCGTCGGCGGGGCGAGCAGGACGGAGGTCTCATGACCGCAAGCCGTTTGAAGGGAAAACGGGCATTCATCACCGGCGCGGCCGGCGGCATCGGCAGCGCGATCGCGCACGCCTTCGTGTCCGAGGGCGCCCGCGTGATGCTGACCGACCTGGATGGCACCGCGGTCCAGGCCCTGGCCGGCAGGGTCAACGACGACGCGCCCGGCGCGGCCGCCTTCTGCGCCCACGACGTGACGTCGGAGAGCGGATGGGCCGAGGCGCTGGAGACAGCGAACGCGGCCCTCGGCGGCATCGACGTTCTCGTCAACAACGCCGGCATCTGGGCCGTCGGTTCGGTGGAGGAGACGGACCCGTCCGAGTGGCGCCGCTGCATGGGGGTCAATCTCGATTCGGTCTATCTCGGCATGCGGCTCGCGATCCCCTATCTGCGCGAGAGCCAGCCCGCCTCGATCGTCAATGTCTCCTCGGTGTCCGGCCTCGTCGCCGGCCACAATGTCGCCGCCTACAACACCGCCAAGGCGGGCATGTGGATGCTGACCAAGTCCACGGCGCTGCATTGCGCCCACCGCGGCGACGACATCCGCGCCAACTCGATCCATCCCACCTTCATCGAGACCGGCCTGCTGCAGGACGTCTTCGCCCGTGGCGGCGAGCGGCAGCCGCTGACCGACGACCAGAAGGGCAAGCTCACCCGGCAGATCCCGCTGAAGCGGCTGTGCACGGTCGAGGATGTCGCCTACGCGGCCATCTATCTGGCAAGCGACGAATCCCGTTATATGACCGCCTCGGAAATCAAGCTCGATGGGGGCCTCAGCGCCATGTAGTCTGGGCGCCGAAACCATGCCGCAACCGATTCTCATCGTTCTGCACCAGGAAGGCTCGACGCCCGGCCGCATCGGCCAGGCCCTGCAGCGGCGCGGCTACGAGCTCGACATTCGCCGCCCCGTTCTTGGAGAACCGCTACCGACGACGCTGCGCGCCCATGCCGGTGCGGTGATCTTCGGCGGGCCGCAAAGCGCCAACGACGAGCACGACTACATCCGCCGCGAGATCGACTGGATCAACGTGCCGCTGAAGGAAAACGCGCCGTTTCTCGGCGTCTGCCTCGGCGCGCAGCAGATGGTGAAGACGCTTGGCGGTCAGGTCCGCCCGCATCCCGAGGGCTGTGCCGAAGTCGGCTACTATCCGCTGCGCGCGACCGAGAGCGGGCGCCGGATGATGGACTGGCCCGGAATGGTCTATCAGTGGCACCGCGAGGGCTTCGACGTGCCCAAGGAGGCCGAGCTTCTGGCCAGCGGCGACATGTTCGAGAATCAGGCGTTCCGTGTCGGCACCTGCGCCTTCGGCGTCCAGTTCCATGCCGAGTTGACGCTGGCGATGATGCATCGCTGGACCGTGCGCGGCGCCGCCCGGATGGACATGCCCGGCGCCCAGCGCCGCCGCGACCACTTCGAGGGGCGGTCCGTCTTCGACCCAGACATCCGCCGCTGGCTCGAGGATTTCCTCGATCTGTGGCTCCGCGCCGATCCGCGCCGGCACGCCCAGGCTGCCGGATAGCCGCCGAGTAGCGAGCCACCCGGTTTTCGCATTTTGCAAATTGCCTCGCAGATTGCGAAACGCGGCTTAAGCATTCGCCGACTTAAGGCACCATATATTGCGCCGCCATGTCCAACACCCGCCATATATCGCGCGAAGATTCGTTTACCTTAACTGGCAAGCCGATTGCAGGGATATGGCCAGGCTGGCATCTGGTCGTGCGTAGTCAGCCCGGACTGGATGGGGGGTAGCGATGATCGCGACCCCTTTCCGCTACCTCCCATCCCATTTCCCTCTTCTCTCCGCTCCCTCCAGGCCGGCGCATGGCGCCGGCAACGAGTCCGGCTCGGCAGCTAGCGGGATGGATGGAGCATGCGGAAACGGGACCTTCGCCGGAGCCGGCATGGCCCGAAGCGCCACGGCGCGACGAACGGAACCGTCAGCGCTGGTGCGGCGCCGGAACGGCGTCAGTCTGAGCGATTTCGATAAACCGAGAAGACCTAGGTGAAACCAATTCACCCTGCGAGGGGATTGGTGGAGCCGAGGGGGGTCGAACCCCTGACCTCCGCATTGCGAACGCGGCGCTCTCCCAACTGAGCTACGGCCCCAAGGTACCTGGGTGGCGGGATTTAGGATCGCGAGCCCCCCGCTGTCAAGCGAAACACCCGATTCAATGTTTTCCGAGGGTTGCGGTGGCGTATTGGGACCGCTAGATCGTTTGTCTGCCAAACGCGGGTCAATCGAATCATGCGCGCCATCCTCGATGTCATTCTGATCGCCCTCCAGCTCTACGTCTGGATTGTCATCATCTCGGCGATCTTCAGCTGGCTCATCGCTTTCAACGTCGTCAACACGCGCAACCAGTTCGTCAGCATGGTTGGCGAGGCGCTGTGGCGCCTGACCGAGCCGGCATTGCGGCCGATCCGGCGGTTCATGCCCAATCTCGGCGGCATCGACATCTCGCCGGTGATCCTGCTGCTGCTGATCTTCCTGATCCAGCGCATCATCTTTCTCTACATCTATCCCGCGGTTTTCTGAGCCGCTTTGTCCGCCGATCACGCTCGCGACTGGTTCAAGGCGGTTTCCGGTGGTGTCGACATACACGTACGGCTGACGCCGAAAAGCAGCCGCGACCAGATCGACGGCTTGATCGGGCTCTCCGATGACAGCCGGGTGCTCGCCGCCCGCGTGCGCGCCGTGCCGGAAAAGGGCGCGGCCAACACGGCGCTGGAAAAGCTCCTGGCCAAGACACTGGGTGTCGCGCGCGCGACCGTCACCGTCGCATCCGGCCACAAGGCAAGGCTGAAGACGGTGCATGTTGCCGGCGACGTGAGGGAACTTGAGGGCGCGCTCGGCGCGCTCGGATCGAACAGCGAGGGGGACCGTTCATGACGGCACGAATCATCGACGGCAAGGCGACGGCCGCAGCGCTTCGCCAGGACGTGGCCAAGGCCGTTGAGACGCTCAAGGCCGATCATGGCGTCACGCCGGGCCTGGCGGTCGTCCTCGTCGGCGAGGATCCCGCGAGCGCGGTCTATGTCCGCAACAAGGGCAAGCAGACCGTCGAAGCCGGCATGAACTCCTACGAGCACAGGCTCGACGCCGCGACCAGTGAGGAAGAGCTGCTCGACCTCGTCCGCAAGCTCAACGCCGATCCGGCCGTCAACGGTATCCTCGTGCAGTTGCCGCTTCCCGCGCAGATCGATTCGGCCGCGGTCATCGCCACGATCGACCCGGCCAAGGACGTCGACGGCTTCCACGTCATCAATGCCGGCCGGCTGGCCACCGGCCTGCCGGCGCTCGTGCCCTGCACGCCGGTCGGCTGCGTCATCCTCGCCAGGCAGGTCCACGCGGATCTCACCGGCATGGAGGCCATTGTCGTCGGCCGCTCCAATATCGTCGGCAAGCCGGTCGCCCAGCTCCTGCTCAACGAGAACTGCACCGTGACCATCGCCCATTCGCGCACGCGCGACCTGGCCGGGGTCTGTCGCCGCGCCGATCTGCTGATCGCCGCCGTCGGCCGCCCCGAGATGATCAGAGGCAACTGGATCAAGCCGGGCGCCACCGTCATCGACGTCGGCATAAACCGCGTCCCGAAGGACGACGGCAAGACCCGCCTGGTCGGCGACGTCGCCTACGACGAAGCGCTGAAGGTGGCGGGCGCCATCACGCCGGTGCCCGGCGGAGTCGGCCCGATGACCATTGCCTGCCTGCTGCGCAACACGGTGGAAGCCGCGTGCCGGCAGAACGGTATCGAGCCGATTCTCTAGGGAAGGTCTTCGAGATCCGGGCGTTTCCGCCCGTTGGTTTCGAGCCGAAACGATCCGGGGATTACGATTTCGTGCCGGCGCGCTCGATCGACTCCGTGATCAGGCGCCGGGCCTCGTCGGCGTCGCCCCAGCGGACGACCTTGACCCACTTGCCGTTTTCGAGGTCCTTGTAGTGCTCGAAGAAGTGCTGGATCTGCTTCAGCGTGATCGCCGGCAGGTCTTCGTAGGTATGCACCTTGTCGTAACGCCGGGTGATACGATGGACGGGCACCGCGACGATCTTCTCGTCCAGGCCCTTCTCGTCCTCCATGAGCAGAACCCCGATTGGCCGGCACGGCATGACGGCACCGGGAACGATCGGCCGCTGGTTGGGTACCAGCACGTCGATCGGATCGCCGTCCTCCGATAGCGTGTGCGGCACGAAGCCGTAATTGCCGGGATACCGCATCGGCGTGTAGAGGAAGCGGTCGACGAACATGGTGCCCGCCGCCTTGTCCATCTCGTATTTGATAGGTTCGCCGCCCACCGGCACTTCTACGATGACGTTGATTTCCTCGGGCGGATTGGCGCCGATCGGCACCGCATCGATACGCATGATTCACTCCTGCTAGGGATTATTCGGCAGAGTACTGGCAGGAACAGGCCGGAAAAGGCAATCTGAATATTCGGGCCGGATTGCCGCACGGGAATTGACCAGGAGGCCGCATTGCGCGCAAAAAATCGAGCGATTCCCGCGGGAATTGTGTCCGCGATCATGGCTTTTGCCTTTGCTACCCCGCTTTTCGCGGCCGGTCCCAGCAGCGTCTATTCCAAGATCGATCTCGATCGATGCAGCATTTTCAGGCAGGATCAAATTTCGGGCTCCGCGTCGTGGATGTGCCCGGCGATCCCCAATCAGGCGGTCTGGGTGGCCGAGGGCGACCTCCGCTTCTTCGTCTCGTTCGGCAAGGCGGCGGAGGTCCAGGTCGCCGCCGGACAGACCTTGCCGCCCTTCAACCGGATCAATGATACCCTGGAGTGGCGTCTCGGCCCGGACGGCGAGGCTTTCGCGACGATCCTGCGCTGGTTCACCGAATTCGATGACGGCCGTGAAGGCCAGGTCCTCGTCGTCACCAAGGTCTCCGACTTCGGCACCTGCCACATCGCCTATGTCGATGCACTCGCCAACAAGGATGCCAACGCGCTCGCCCGCCAGGCCGCCGACACCATGAGCGCCGGTTTCGATTGCGAAACGCAGCAACCCGTGGCGGTCGGCAATCCGGGCTGGAGCCTGGGCAACTGAGCTCGGCCGTGCGACGCCGCTTCCGCATTTGGGCGCTCTTCATCCTGGTTCTGCTCGCCGCGCCTCGGCACGGGCTGGCCGGCCCGGCCTTCACCCATTTCGACGTGATCGCGGACGTGGACTATGGCGACAGCGTCTGGCAGACGATGGACGTCTACCTGCCGCCGGATTCCGGTGGAGCCGGAACCGCCGGGCCACCCGTCATCCTGATGGTTCATGGCGGCGCCTGGACGACCGGCGACAAGCGGACCGAATCCGTGGTGGCCAATAAGGCGGCGCATTGGCTCGGTCGCGGCTACGTCTTTGTTTCCGTGAACACGCGGCTCGTCCCAGAGGCCGATCCAATCGAGCAGGCCGGTGACGTCGCCAGGGCGCTGGCCGCAGCCCAGTCCATGGCCGGCGTCTGGGGCGGCGGTCCCGATCGCTTCGTCCTGATGGGCCATTCCTCGGGCGGACATCTCGTCTCGCTTCTCGCAGCCGATCCGGCCCTCGCCGCCGCGCACGGCGCCAGCCCCTGGCTCGGCACGATCTCCCTCGACGCGGGCGCGTACGACGTCGTCGAGATCATGGGTCGGGGCCATGCCGACGTCTTCGACCGGGCCTTCGGGGCCGATCCGGCGTTCTGGAAGGCGGTCTCGCCGATCCACAGGTTAGCCGCCAAGCCCGCGCCGATGCTTCTCGTCTGTTCCAGTCTCGGCGGCCGCTCGTGCGGCCAGGCGGCCGCCTTCGCCGCCGCTGTCGAACGAAGCGGAGGCACGGCCGATGTCATGCCGGTGAAGCTGCGCCACATGGCGATCGACAGCGACCTGGGTCTGCCCGGCGCCTATACGGACGGTGTCGATGGCTTCCTGCACGCGCTCGGGCTGCCGTAGTACGGCCCTCTTCATTCTCCGCTCGTTCCCGCGCAAGCGGGAATCGCGCACCGCGCGCCACTACCCTGTCGCAACCTCACGCCCGCTTTCGCGGGAAACGCGCGTGGAAAGTTCAGCGATACGGGACGGCGCGGCCTGGCTAGCGCCAGGCGAACGCGATCTTGGATAGCTTGGCGTCGCCGAAGGGCTCGTAGGTGCGTGCGACCTCTATGCCGCCAAGCGCTCCGTAGAAGTGGCGCGCCTGCGTGTTCTCCTCGAGCGCCCAGACGACGAGCCCCTCGAGCCTGTTGGCACCGAGCACCTTGCGCGCCTCCCGGAACACCCGTCGGCCCAGGCCTATGCCCTGATGGGTCGGCCGAAGATAGAGTTCGTAGATCTCGCCGCCATAGGACAGCCGCTTCACCCTGTTGGGACCGAGCGTCGCGTATCCGGCGACCTCGCCGTCGAAAGCCAGCACGAGCGTTCCTGCGCCGCCGCGCGAGGTCAGGCGGCTCCAGTAGGCCGGACCGCGCCGGGCCATCATCTTTTCCAGCGTCACCGCCGGGATGATGCCGCGATAGGCCGTCGCCCAGGCTTCGTCATGGACCTCCGAGATCCCGACGGCGTCTTTCGCAGTAGCCGGTCGTACGTCGATGACGACGGTGCTCATGGTTAAAAGGTAGCGCCGCGCCGCAGCCCCGGCAATCGGTGACATGCGGTCAAACGGCACCATGAGCGGTTTTGTCGCCGAGGCGTTGCCTCAAAGCCGCAATGCCAGCCTCGCGTCAGGCCACCGCGCCGGCTTCGCGGGCCCGTTCCGCCCGCTTGCGTTCGTGCGGATCGAGCAGCGCCTTGCGCAGACGGATCGACTCCGGCGTGACCTCGACCAGCTCGTCGTCGTCGATCCAGGCAAGCGCCTTTTCGAGCGTCATGCGGATCGGCGGGGTCAGCCGCACGGCCTCGTCCTTCGACGTGGTGCGGATATTGGTGAGCTTCTTGCCCTTGAGCACGTTCACCTCGAGATCGTTCTCGCGGGTGTGCTCGCCGACGATCATGCCCTGATAGACCTTCCAGCCCGGCTCGATCATCATCGGGCCGCGATCCTCCAGGTTCCACAGCGCATACGCCACCGCCTCGCCGGCCTCGTTGGCGATCAGCACGCCGTTGCGCCGGCCCGGCAGCTCGCCCTTGTAGGGCGCGTAGCCGTGAAACAGCCGGTTCATCACCGCCGTGCCGCGCGTATCGGTCAGCAGTTCGCCCTGATAGCCGATCAGCCCGCGCGTCGGCGCGTGGAAAACGAGCCGCTGGCGGTTGCCGCCGGACGGGCGCATCTCGATCATGTCGGCCCTGCGCTCGGACAGCTTCTGCACGACGACGCCGGCATGCTCCTCGTCGACGTCGATGACGACCTCCTCGATCGGCTCGAGAAGCTGGTTCGTCGCCTCGTCGCGCTGCAGGACGACGCGGGGACGCGACACGCCGAGCTCGAAGCCCTCGCGGCGCATCGTCTCGATCAGGATGGCGAGCTGCAATTCGCCGCGGCCGGACACGACGAAGGAATCGCGGTCTTCGGTTTCCTCGATCTTCAGCGCGACGCTGCCTTCGGCTTCCTTCAACAGGCGGTCGCGGATGACGCGGCTCGTCACCTTGTCGCCTTCGGTGCCGGCGAGCGGGGAATCGTTGACGCGGAAGGTCATCGACACGGTCGGCGGATCGATCGGCTGGGCCTGCAGCGGCGTCTCGACCTCCGGCGCGCAGAACGTGTCGGCGACGGTGCCCTTTTCCAGTCCGGCGATGGCGATGATGTCACCGGCCTCGGCATGGTCGACGGCGGTGCGGTCGATGCCGCGGAAGGCGAGGATCTTGGAGACCCGGCCCTGCTCGATCAGCGTTCCGTCGCGCGACAGCACCTTGATCGCCTGGTTCGGCTTGATCGAGCCGGAGCTGACGCGGCCGGTGATGATGCGACCGAGATAGGGATTGGCTTCCAGGATGGTGCCGAGCAGGCGGAACGGGCCCTCTTCCACCTGGGGCGGGGCGACGTGCGTCTGCACCAGCTCGAACAGCGGCTCCATCGAGCCCTGCCCCTCGGCCGGCGGCTCCGGGCTGTCGGCCATCCAGCCCTGCTTCGCCGAGCCGTACAGGATCGGGAAATCGAGCTGCTCGTCGGTCGCGTCGAGCGCCGCGAACAGGTCGAACACCTCGTCGATGACCTCGTTCGGCCGGGCGTCGTGCTTGTCGACCTTGTTGATGGCGACAATCGGCTTAAGGCCGATCTTCAGTGCCTTGCCGACCACGAACTTGGTCTGCGGCATCGGGCCTTCGGCCGCGTCGACCAGAACGATCGCGCCGTCCACCATGTTGAGGATGCGCTCGACCTCGCCGCCGAAATCGGCGTGGCCCGGCGTATCGACGATGTTGATGCGCGTATCTTTCCAGACGACCGAGGTCGCCTTGGCCAGGATGGTAATGCCGCGCTCGCGTTCCAGGTCGTTGGAATCCATGACGCGCTCGGCGACGCGCTGGTTTTCGCGGAAGGCGCCAGCCTGCTGCAGCAGGCAGTCGACGAGGGTCGTCTTCCCATGATCGACATGGGCGATAATAGCGATATTGCGGAGTTGCATGATCTCAGAGCCAAAAAACGGGCAGAGGCCAATAGGCCACGCCCGTGTGTTGTGTTGCGGCGCAATATAGCGATTGTATGCGGCGACGGAAAGCCGAAACGACAATCGGATTATCTAGCGATCATCGCAGACGCCCACCGCCGCCGGCGCCGTCCTTCGTTCTTCTGCCGAAACGGCTGTCACGCGCCCCAGCACCGGGTGCGCGATTCAAGGGCGGCCGACGAGGTCTGCACCACCAGATGCGGCCGGCTCAGACCGGCGGCACGCGGGGCACGGAGCCGCTTTCGGCGGGTCTGGCCGCGTCGCGCGTGCGCCAGTTGGCTTCGCCGAGCATCATCAGCTCGCCGATATTCTCCTGACTGACGTAACCGATAAGCCGGCCATCCCGATCGGTAACGCCGAAGATCGCCGCGCCGGCCTGCTGCATGGCGTTGAGCGCCCTGTCGAGGCGCATGCCGCTGGCTACGGTCAGCGGCTTGCCCGTGGCCGCCTCCAGCACCGGCGTGCGCGAACCGGTCGCCTTCAGCGCGTGGATCATTTCCGAGCGCGTCAGGAAAGCGCGCAGATGCCCACCGCCGTCGACGATCGGGAACTCGCTCTGGGTGGTGCGGATCAAGGCCTCGGCGGCATCGTCGACCGTCTCGTCGGGCCTCAGCGTCTCGAAGCTACGGATCATCGCGTCGTCCACGCGGATCTTGCGGCCAAGCGCCATCAGCCCCTCGCTGGCGGCCTCCGCGGTGGCGGCGAGATAGACGAAGATCGCGATGAAAACGAGGATCGCGTTGCCGCCGATGAGGCCCATGAAGCCGAAGAAGAAGGCCAGCGCCTGGCCGATCGAGGCGGCGACCTCGGTCGCGCGGAACCGGTCGAGCCGGAAGGACAGCGCGGCCCGCAGCACCCGTCCGCCATCCATCGGGAAGGCCGGGATCAGGTTGAAGACGACGAGGAAGATGTTCACGGCGGCAAGCCGCTCGAAAAAGCCGATCTGCGGGTTCTCGACCTGCTGCAGGGCGGCAGGATCGGCGGGGAAGCCGAAGATGAGGATCAGGATGACGGCGATCACCACGTTCACTGCCGGCCCCGCCGCGGCGACGACGATCTCCTGTCCGGGCTTTTCCGGAAAGCGCTCGAGACGGGCGAGCCCGCCGATCGGCAGCAGCGTGATGTCCTTCGTGCCGATGCCGTAGTGGCGGGCGGCCATCGCGTGGCCGAACTCGTGCAGCACAACGCACAGGAACACCGCGGAGATAAAGAGGACGCCTTCGATTGCCGCCGCCGCGCCGCCCTGGATGTAGTGGGCGACGCCGATCCAGGCGAGCAGCAAGAGGAAGGTCAGATGGATGCGGACGTCGGTGCCGGCGATCCGGCCGACGGTGAGGGACCAGGGCATGGGACGATCCTGACGATCTCTTTTCGGCTCAGGGCGATACGCGACGCCCTGGACAATGATGTAGTCTCCCTGGCCGCACACGCAAATGCGCCCGGTCCCGTCCGGCGGCCCGTCCGGCCGATCGTCACGCCGGGGCGAAGGAGTCCGCGCGCGCTTCCTGCCAGTACCTGCCAAGCGGCGTTTTCCGGCGACCATCGAGCAGCGAGCCGGGCTCGATGAAGGTGTAGAGATCGTCCAGAGGCTTCGCCTCGACGGCGTTGATACGCCGGAAGATATGGGCCGGGGTAAGCTGGCCGGGATGATCCAGCCCGGCGGCGCCGACGACCTCGGCCAGCGCGTGCAGTGTCTCGCGCTGGAAATTGTGCACTCGCCGCGCCTTGTCCTCGACGACCAGCCCACGCTGGCGCAGCGGATCGTGCGTGGTCACGCCCGACGGGCACTCGCCGGTATGGCAGCGCATCGACATCACGCAGCCCAGCGAGAACATGAACGCGCGGGCCGCGTTGCACCAGTCGGCGCCGACCGCCATGTTGGCGGCCAGATAGTGGGCGGTCGACACCTTGCCGCTGGCCGCCAGCCTGACCTTGTCCCGCAGCCCGGTGCCAACCAGCGCGTTCCGCGCGAAGATCAGCCCCTCGCGAAGCGGCGTGCCGATGTGATCGGAGAACTCGACCGGCGCCGCGCCGGTGCCGCCCTCGGCCCCGTCAATGACGATGAAGTCGGCGAGGATGCCGGTTTCGTTCATCGCCTTGCAGATCGCCAGCAGCTCGTGCGGCTGGCCGATGCACATCTTGAAACCGACCGGCTTGCCGCCCGACATCTCGCGTAGCGTCGCGATGAATTCCATCATCTCGATCGGCGTCGAGAAGGCCGAATGGGCGGGCGGCGACAGGCAGTCCTGGCCCGTCGGCACCATGCGCGTGGCGGCGATCTCCGCGGTGATCTTCTCCGCCGGCAGCAATCCGCCGTGCCCCGGCTTCGCCCCCTGGCTGAGCTTGATCTCGATCATCTTCACCTGATCGGACACCGCCTGCTCGGCGAAGCGCTTGGGATCGAAGCGGCCGGCCTTGTCGCGACAGCCGAAATAGCCCGAACCGAGTTCCCACACGAGATCGCCGCCGTTCTTGCGGTGATACGGACTGATCGAGCCCTCGCCGGTGTCGTGATAGAAACCGCCGAGCTTGGCGCCGAGATTGAGCGCCTCGATGGCGTTCGCCCCGAGCGCGCCGAAGCTCATCGCCGAGATGTTCAGGAGCGAGGCGGAATAGGGCTTGTCGCATTGCGGCCCGCCGACCTCGACGCGGAACGTGTTCGGATCGACATGGCGCGCGGCGATGGAATGGCTGAGCCACTCGTACTCGTCGCTGTAGACGTCGAGCTCGGTGCCGAACGGATGGACGTCGACGTCGTCCTTGGCGCGCTGGTAGATCAGCGAACGATGCTCGCGCGAATAGGGACGGCCTTCGAGATTGCTCTCGACGATATACTGGCGCAGGAACGGACGAAGTTCTTCCGAAACCCACCGCACCAGCGCGATCACCGGATAGTTGCGCATCAGCGTGTGACGGGTCTGGAACAGGCTCCAGATGCCGACGACGCTCAGGACGAGAAGCGGATAGAAGGCCCAGCGGACATGCCAGCCCTTCGTCAGCAGGACGAATGTGACCGCCGTCGCGATCAGGATGGCGACGAAAGTTCCGTAACGCGTCAGAAGCGTCACGGGATGGATGAGCATCGTCGTTCTGAGTTTCACGGGGCGTTCCTCCCGGCACATGGCGTCGGCTGGCAATGCCGATGCGTCACTTTGTACCGGTAGGAAGTTGACTCAATATAAACCGCCCCGAAACCGATTCGTCCGGGGCGGTCTGAGAAAGGCGATGCCGGAGGGTCTAGCGAAGCGTCTCGAGGTAGCGAAGAACCCGTGGGTCGGCTGACGATTCCGCGCCACCGGGTGCGGCAAATCCGATGTCCTTGCGGGTCCGCTCGTCGAGACCGGACAGAATCCTGAGGGTCCGATAGAGGCGCCACCAGGCGAACACGCGCATCGCGGCACCGCGCAGATACCCGGCGACGTCGGCGGAGCGGACGGTCGGCTCGAGGACGGTGTTGGTGGCAGTCATCGCAATCTCCATCGCTTGATCGATGGACCGACTGTCTCCGATGCCCGTGAGCGCGCCGTCCGCCGAGACCCGAAAAAATGTGAAACGCCGCCGCGCCGGCGTGAAAAATCCGCTAAAAATGACGTTCGCGCTGCGCGGGGCGATCGAAATGACCGGACGCGAAGACACCCAATTGCACATCCGCACGCTCGGCGGCCTGGACGTGACCGTCGCCGGCGCCCCCGTGCGCGTGCCCACCCGCAAGGTGCAGCTGCTGCTTGTCGCGGTGGCGATGGCCGCGGCAATGACCGCCAGCCGCGAGCGCCTGATCGGCCTGTTGTGGAGCGACAGAAGCGACGCCCAGGCGCGCGGCAGCCTGCGTCACGCGCTCGCCGCCCTGCGCAAGGCGCTGCCGGATCCCTCCACCCTTGTGGCACCTTCGGGCAGCGTCGGCCTCGATCCCGCGAAGACGGAATGCGACGCCGCGCGGTTTCTGGCGCTTGCATCCTGCGATCCGGCGTCGGCGGCCGACCTCTATCGCGGCCCCTTCCTGGCCGACTGCGACTTTCCCGACTCAGCCTTCGAGGACTGGGCCCTGGCCGAGCGGCGCAGCCTGCACGCCAGGGCCCAGGCGCTCGTCGACGCGTTCGATCCCGTCGGCGCGACGGGCACCGGACGCGAGGCGGTCGCCGGGCTCGCCGGGCGCCTGCTCGAGACCGATCCGGCCTGCGAGGAGGCCCACCGGGCGCTGATCCGCCGCGATATCGCCGAGGGCCGTCGCAATGCGGCGCTGCGCCAGTACGAAGCCTGCCGACAGGCAACCCTGGATGCGCTCGGCGCCGAGCCGGAGGAGATGACCCGCGCCCTGATCCAAGCGCCGGATCGGAACAACGGACACCCGGAAACCGACCGCTCGGAAGTTCGCCCGCCGGAGGACGGTTCCGAGACATCGACCCATCCCTCGATCGTCGTGCTCCCGTTCAAGAACCTGTCGAGCGATCCCGAACAGGGTTTCTTCGCCGATGGCGTCGTCGAGGAAATCACCTCCGTCCTGTCGCGGGTCCGCGACTTCTTCGTGATCGCCCGGCAGACGGCCGAGACGCTGCGCGACTCCACGATGGACACGCGCGAGATCGGCCGCGCGCTCGGCGTGCGCTATATCCTCGAGGGCGCGGTGCGCCGCTCCGGCGATCGGGCCCGCATCACCGTGAGGCTGATCGACGCCGGTACCGGGACGCAGATCTGGTCGGACCGGTTCGACGGCGACGCCAAGGACGTCTTCGATTTCCAGGACGAGGTGGCCGCGTCGGTCGCCGGGGCGCTGCATCCCTCCTTGCGACAGGCCGAGATCGAGCGTGCGCTGCGCAAGCGGCCGGAGAACCTACAGGCCTACGACCTGATCCTGCGTGCCTATCCGCATTTCTGGGCGCATACCAAGGCCGACAACGCGGAAGCCGCGGTCCTGTTCGAGACGGCGCTCGAAATCGAGCCGAGGAACGGCCTCGCCACGGCCATGCTGGCGTGGTGCCGGGTGCAGGACGTCGCCTACATGTGGAGCGAAGACCCGGAATCCGACCGGTCGAAGGGGATCGAACTGGCCCGTCGGGCGGCCGCCATGGCCGACGACGACCCCGCCACGATGGTCGCGGCGGCGGCGGCCCTGACGATCAGCTCGGCCGACTTCGCGCTGGCGCAGACGCTGCTCGAGCGCAGCCTTCGGATCGATCCGAACAACGCGTGGGGCTGGATGCGGCTGGGATGGCTCTATCACTACGACCATCGGACCGAAGAGGCGATCGCCGCGTTCGACCGCGCCCTGCGGCTCAGCCCGTACGACCCGTTCGCGTTCAACATTCTGGTCGGCAGCGGCGTCGCCCGCCAGATCCGGGGCGACTACAAGGAGGCGGTCGCGTTCGTCGAAGCGGGCCTGCGGTCGCGACCGACCATGCTATGGGGCTACCGCGGTCTCGCCTCGACGGCTGCCACGGCCGGAGACATGGACAAGGCCAGGGCGGCGATGCGCAAGCTGCTGGAGGCCTATCCGGACCTTACGATATCCAGCCTCAAGAAGGCTGTTCCGATGACCCTGCAGAAACACGGCGTCTACTGGGAAGGCCTGCGAAAGGCCGGCCTTCCCGAGGAATAGCGCCGTCTGGCGAAGGGCCTAGCCGCGCCGCTTCCGCGCCGCCAGCGTGCGAAGCCGCAGCGCATTGAGGCGGATGAACCCGGCCGCGTCCTTCTGGTCGTAGGCGCCACGGTCGTCCTCGAAGGTGACCAGCTCCTCCGAATACAGCGACTGGTCGCTCTTCCGGCCGACGACGGTGACGTTGCCCTTATAGAGCTTGACGCGGACGGTGCCCTCGACGGTCTCCTGGCTCTTGTCGGCCATCGCCTGGATCATCTCGCGCTCCGGCGAGAACCAGAAGCCGTTGTAGATGAGCTCCGCGTAGCGCGGCATCAGCTCGTCCTTCAGATGCGCCGCGCCGCGGTCGAGGGTGAGCGATTCGATCGCCCGGTGGGCATGGTGCAGGACCGTGCCGCCCGGCGTCTCGTAGACACCACGGTTCTTCATGCCGACGAAGCGGTTCTCGACCATGTCGAGCCGGCCGATGCCGTTGTCGTGACCGAGCCTGTTCAGCTCGGTCAGAAGGGTCGCCGGGCTCATGGCCTTGCCGTCGATGGAGATGGGGTCGCCCTTCTTGAAGCCGATCTCGATATAGGTCGGCTTGTCGGGGGCCTCCTCCGGGCTGATCGTGCGCTGATAGACGTATTCCGGCGCCTCCTCGAACGGATCCTCGAGCACCTTTCCTTCCGAGGAGGAGTGCAGGAGGTTGGCGTCGACGGAGAACGGCGCCTCGCCGCGCTTGTCCTTCGGCACGACGATCTGGTGCTCCTCGGCGAAGTTGATCAGGTCGGTGCGCGACTTGAAGTCCCACTCGCGCCACGGCGCGATCACCCGGATGTCCGGATCCAGCGCATAGGCCGACAGTTCGAAACGCACCTGGTCGTTGCCCTTGCCCGTCGCGCCGTGCGCGATGGCATCGGCGCCGGTGGCATGGGCGATCTCCACCAGCCGCTTGGAGATCAGCGGCCGGGCGATCGAGGTGCCGAGGAGGTAGACGCCCTCGTAGAGCGCGTTCATGCGGAACATCGGGAAGACGTAGTCGCGCACGAATTCCTCGCGCAGGTCCTCGATGTAGATTTCCTTGATTCCGAGCATCTCGGCCTTGCGGCGCGCCGGCTCCAGCTCCTCGCCCTGGCCGAGATCGGCGGTGAAGGTCACCACCTCGCAGCCATAGGTTTCCTTGAGCCATTTCAGGATGATCGAGGTGTCGAGGCCGCCGGAATAGGCAAGCACCACCTTCTTGACGTCTGTCATAACTGTCCTCGTGACGCACCGGGCAGGGCCGGCATGGCCGGATTTTCTACAGGCCCGGCTTATAGGACGCCGCCCCCTTTTTCCGCAAGCACGGCGCTGGCAGGGCCGCCTGCGATGCCGTCCGGTCGGAACGACGGCGCCGGGCGGATCCCCGCGCTTGCCGGCCTGTCTATTTCCTGCAACGGTCCGGTCGCCCCGACCCTGTATCCCCGGTCGGATGTCCAATCACCCCGTTCGGAGCCCAACGATGCCGTCGATCGACTTCTGGTACGAGTTCGCCTCCAACTACGCCTACCTCGCCGCGGCGCGGATCGAGGCGCTGGCGGACAGGGCTGGCGTCACCGTGCGCTGGCGGCCGTTCCTGCTCGGCCCCGTCTTCGCGGCGCAGGGCCTGAACACCTCGCCCTTCAAAATCTACCCCATCAAGGGCCGCAACATGATCCGCGACATGGAGCGCCAGTGCGCGGCGATCGGCCGGCCGTTCCGGCTGCCGGATCCGTTTCCGCAGAACGGTCTGAGCGCCGCCCGCATCGCCCTCGTCGCTATCGACGAAGGGTGGGGGCCGGCATTCACCAACGCCGTCTATTCCGCCGAATTCGTCGAAGGCCGGACGATCTCCGACAAGACCTTGCTCGCCGACATCGTGACCGGTCTAGACCGCGATCCAGACGCCGTCTTCGCGGCCGCCGAGACGCCGGACAACAAGGCCCGTCTGAAGGCCCAAACCGAGGAGGCGCTGCGGATCGGCCTGTTCGGCGCGCCGACATTCGTCACCGAGGACGGGGAACTGTTCTGGGGTAACGACCGGCTCGAGCAGGCGCTGCATTGGGCCAGGCACGGCTCGCTGTCGGGCCTGTAGAGTCCGCTTGGCAGGCCGGTCGGCGCTGCGTTAGAGCTCGGAGATGGAAGGTATTGCCATGAACGACTGGTTTCCGAGCCTGGCCGTCCTTGCCGCGTTCACGCCGGCGGTGCTGATCGTCGCGTTGACGCCGGGCCCCGACATGACGCTGTTCCTCGGCAATGCCCTGGCGCAGGGCCGCCGCGCCGGCATTGCCACGCTCGTGGGCACCAACGCCGGGCTGGTCGTCCACGCCCTGTTCGCCGCGTTCGGTCTGTCGGCGTTGCTGGCCGCCTCGGAGACCGCCTTCAGCGTCGTCCGGTTCGCCGGCGCGGCCTACCTTCTGTGGCTCGCCGTTCAGGCGATCCGGCACGGCTCGTCGCTGACGCTGCAAACCGCCGGCAGGCCCGCAAAGCGCACCCATGACATCGTCCTGACGGCCTTCGGCGTGAACCTGCTCAATCCGAAGATCGTGCTGTTCTTCGTGACCTTCCTGCCGCAGTTCGTCTCTCCGGCCGATCCGCATGCGGCGCACAAGCTTCTGTTCCTGGGGCTGTATTTCATCGCGGTGTCGCTGCCGCTGTGCATCGGCCTCGTGCTGGCCGCCGACCGGATCTCGGCCGGGCTGAAGCGCTCGCGCAGAGCGATGCGGGCCTTCGACTATCTGTTCGCCGGGATCATGGGCGCCTTCGCCGTCCGGCTGATCGCCGCGCGCGCCACCAACGGCTGAACGATCAGGCCGCCAGGCCCTTCACGACACGGAGCGCTTCAGGACACGGGGCGTTTCAGGATACCGGCGGAGCGCCCGCCGAGGACCCAGTAGACAAAGCCGGCGACGAACCCCGCCGCGGCGACAAGCAGGAGGTCGGAACCCAGTTCCGGCGCCCCGTCGATCAGGCCACGGGCATTGAAGCCCGCATAGCCGAGCAGGCCGGCGAGCCCGCCGGCGATCACGTAATAGAGTGCCCGCCGGATGGCGAAGACCTCGGCGACGACGATGGCCAGGATGGCCGGCGCGAAGGCATAGACGGCGACGAAAGCGGCCACGAGCCCGCTGACATAGAGCGTCTCGGCGAAGATCTGGCTGCGCGGGAAATCGACCGGCCCCGCCATGTAGGCCTGGACCACGTAACTGCCGGCCACGATCAGGCCGGCGGCGACGCAGGCGATCACATAGGAGAAGGTGACCGTGATCAGTCGGCCGAGGATTCGCCCGAGCGTCCTCAACGGGCGTCGCCGCCCCCAGGGGCATGGCCTTGGGGGGCATGGCCTTGGGCTGCGTGGTCCTGGGCTGCGTGGTCCTGGCCCGCACCGCCCGGGGACACGGCCTCGCCGTCGCGGCGGCGCTTCCACGCCGGCACCCGTTCGGACTCGGACTTGAGCTGGCCGCAGGCGGCCATGATGTCGCGCCCGCGCGGTGTCCTGACCGGGCTCGCGTAGCCGGCCCGGTTGACCACGTCGGCGAACAGCTCGATCTGCTCCCAGTCGGAGCATTCGTAGGGGCTGCCCGGCCACGGATTGAACGGGATCAGGTTGATCTTGGCGGGAATGCCGCGAAGCAGCCGCACCAGTGTCTTGGCGTCCTCGATGGAATCGTTGACGCCCTTCAGCATCACGTATTCGAAGGTGATGCGCCTGGCGTTCGACAGGCCCGGATAGGCGCGGCAGGCGTCGAGCAGCTCGGCGATCGGGTATTTCTTGTTGAGCGGCACCAGTTCGTCGCGAAGGTCGTCGCGCACCGCATGCAGCGAGATCGCCAGCATGACGCCCATCTCCTCGCCGGCACGCGGGATCAGCGGCACGACGCCGGCCGTCGACAGGGTGATGCGGCGCTTGGACAGCGACAGGCCCTCGCCGTCGGCCGCGATCAGCACCGCGTCGCGCACGTTGTCGAAATTGTAGAGCGGCTCGCCCATGCCCATCAGCACGACGTTGGAAACGGCGCGCTCGGCCTCGGGCACGAAGCCGTCGGTCGGCCGGCTGGCGCCCGGCCAGTCGCCGAGCCGGTCGCGGGCGACGAGGATCTGGGCCACGATCTCCTCGGCCGTCAGGTTCCGGACCCAGGGTTGCGTGCCGGTATGGCAGAACCGGCAGGTCAGCGTGCAGCCGACCTGGCTGGACACGCACAGCGTGCCGCGGTCGTGCTCGGGGATATAGACGCTCTCGACCTCGACCGGGGCTTCGCCTTGCGAACGGGGCGGAAAGCGCAACAGCCACTTGCGGGTGCCGTCGCTCGACACCTGCTCGACGATGATCTCCGGCCGCGCGAGGCCGAAATGCGCGGCAAGCTTCGCCCTGAGCTCCTTGCCGATATCGGTCATTGCTTCGAAGTCGGTGGCGCCGCGCGAGTAGATCCAGCTCCAAAGCTGGCTGACGCGCATACGAACCTGGCGATCTGGCACGCCGATGCCGCGCAGCGCCTCAGCCAACGCCTCCCGCGTCAAGCCGACCAGCGAAGGCCGCGACGGCTCGACCGGGCGCGCTGCAAGCGCCGGTGCGTTGGTATTGTGGCGGGCGATATCGAGCGTTTCGGCCATTTGGTCGATCCGGCGGCGGCCGGCTTCCTTGTCAAAACACGAAGGGCGCGGCGGATGACCGGCCGCGCCTGTGAACTATAGGGCAGAATTCCGCCTACACCTATTCGTCCGGTGCGCGATTGCAAGGGGAATCCCCTGCCCCTCAGTTCGTCCGGTTGCCGAGACCGAGCCACGCGGCGACCTCGTCGACGATCTCGGCGTGGATCTTCGCGCGGTCCGTGCCGGCCGGGTCGTCGCAGATCGGATCGTCGTTCTCCTCCCTGAGCATCTTCGCGCCGTCCGGCTTGCAGACCTGCAGGAAGGTGAAGTGATGGGCCGGGGAGAGCGTGACATGCGTCGCGTCGGCGATCCGGCCGACGAGGCCGCTGCCGGTTTCGGAGACGTCGGCGGCCGGCCACAGGTTTTCCCGGCCGAGGCTGACGAACAGCACCGGAACGTCGGTCTTCGCGGCGTTGTCGGCCGTCACCGCGTAGCTGAGGCCCGGATCGACGGCGACGACCGAGGAAACGCGGTCATCGCGCATGGCGGCTTCGAAGCCGTCCGGCAGGTCGGAATAGTCGATGCCGCCCTTGGCGAAGAACACGCAATCGGCCGCATCGGGGCCCAGCCGGTCGCAGTACTGCCCCCAGAGCTCGCGGTCGAACCGCAGGCCGCCGAGGCCGAGCGCGGTCGCCCCGCCGAGCGAGAAGCCGAGCGCACCGATCCGCCCCCGGTCGATGTGATCGGCGAAGACCGGAGTCTCGAGCAGCCGATCCAGCGCGACCGACAGGTCGGCGGCGCGCTCGTCGAGCTTCACCGAGCGGCGCGGCGAGGAATCCCCGGTCGTGCTGCCGGGATGGTTGACGGCGAGCACCATGGCGCCGCGCGCGGCCAGCGCCGAGGACAGCCAGCTCAAGCCGTCCATGTTGCCGCCGGATCCGTGCGACAGCAGGACCAACGGGAAGCGGCCGTCGGCGACCTCGGCGCCGACATAGGCTGGCGTGCCCTCGAACAGGGGATTCTCGCCGATGATGCCCTTGTAGGTCTTCGTGCCGACCGGATACCAGACGGACGCGCCGACCTTGCCGGCGCGGTGCGGGGCGTCGAAGACGAACTGGTCGTAGCCGGCGATCTGTTCGGCATCGGCGGCACTGGCGGTGGAGAGGGTCGATGTCAGCCCGATGGCGAGGATCAGGGCGCCAAGGGCGTAGGCAAGCGTGAGACGTTTCATGTCGGAAACTCCGTTGGAGGTGATCGATGTCCTCCAACTGCCTGTTCCCTGGCTACTTTCGCGTCCTGAAACCGGATTCAGGTCGAGCCGAACGGGTTTTTGAACTACGTAGGGCCCCCAGTTCCAAGCCAAACCGCTGCACGCCGATGCTTGTCTTGCCCGTCCCGATGATCGTCGCCCTCATCCTGGGCTTCCTGTTCGTCCGCTCGCTCCTTGCGGAAAGCCGGCCCGGGCTGTTTTCCGCGCTTCTCGCCCTCTGCGCGCTGCAAAGCGTGCTGATCTCGCTGGCCCAGTACTACGGCATCCATCAGCTCCGGTTCGTCCAGCCGGTCACCGGGTCCTGCATTCCCCCGCTCGCCTGGATCGTCTTCCTGACGACGGCGGTGCGGCCGTTCGACCCGCAGCGCGATCTCCTGCACCTCGCCGTCCCCGCCTTCGTCGCGTTCTGCACACTCTTCGTTCCCGAGGCGCTCGATGTCGTCGTGCCCCTCGTCTTCGCGGTTTACGGGATCGGGATCCTGTGGGTGTTGCGCGCGGGCGCCGACAGCCTCCCACTCGCCCGGCTCGAGACGGGCAACCTGCCGCGCTTGATCTGGGGCGGCACCGCCCTGGCGTTCCTGATCTCGGCGCTCAGCGACGCCCTGATAGGGGTTGCAATGCTGACAGGCTACGGCTGGATCCAGCCGACGCTGATCAGCGTGTTCTCGTCGCTTGTGCTTCTGTGGGTGGGGCTCGTCAGCCTGTCGCTGACGCTCGTCGGCGGCCGCGACGTGGAGACGGCGGAAGACCCGCAGCCCTCCCCGGCCGCCACCGATCCGGCCGCCACCGATCCAGCCGAGGACGCCGCCCTGATGGACCGGCTTCATACCCTCCTCGAAGGCCAACAGCTCTATCTCGACCCCGACCTGACGCTGGCCCGCCTGGCGAAGCGCCTCGGCGTCCCCGCCAAGCAGCTCTCCGCGACCATCAACCGGTCAACGGGCGACAACGTCTCGCGCTACATCAACGGCAATCGGATCCGCGCCGCCTGCGCGCGCATATCGGCCGGCGACAGCATCACGGTCGCCATGCTGGAGAGCGGCTTCAACACGAAGTCGAACTTCAATCGCGAATTCCTGCGCGTCGCCGGCATGACGCCGAGCGCGTGGCAGGCGGCAAACCGGGCCTAACGCGCCGGGCGATCCGCGTGTGTCACTTGCATTCCTGGGCGATGCGATCGAGCGCCGCGGAGATGCCGGACAGAGAAAAGTTGTCGACCGTGGCGGTGCCGCGTGCCGACGTGCCCTTGATCACCATCGTCGCGCCCCGGCGCATTGCGGCGACGAGGTTCGATTCCTCGGCCGCGTTCTCGACCCACGCCCCGTCGTCCTTGGTGAACAGGGTGAAGGTCGTATCACCGATCTGGGCGGTCGCGGTGCTGTCCGGCTTGTAGGGATAGCCGATGATGACCGAGACCTCGTTCTTCACGCCCGAGCCGGGACGCGAAGTGACGAAGAAATAGACCGGATCGCGGTTGACGTTCGACGGCTCGGACGACTTCGGCTGCGACAGCGCATAGCAGACCTTGCCGCCGCCCGATTCCGCCACGTAGGCGCCCCAGTCCTTGAACTGGCCAAGCGGCGTCGCGCTTTGCGCCAAAGCGGCGCCGCTGGCCCCGCTGAACGCCACCGCCAGAATGAGGGTGAAAATCTTTTTCATCATCGTTGCCTACCACGCAATCAGGTCCGTCGCCGGAGTTCGCGACTGGATTTTACAGGGAGTCGGCGCGATTCGCCGCGTTACGTCAAACAGCCCCCGTTCACCGCAACATGCCTCATCGCAACATATCTCCCCGCACCGTGTGTTCGCGGGAAGCACGCCGACATTTCCTATCGGTTGCCGATCAATGGCGGCAATTTTTTGACGAATTGTAACAATTCGTGAAGGCAAGCCCCGCGCGCCGGCTCGGGTTGCCGCTCCGATCCGGCTCCGTTATGTCCGCTCGCGGACAATCATATCTGCGCCAAACGTGTCAGCAAGGAACCCGATCCGATGAAAGCCGTCCTCTGCGAAACCCTCGGTCCTCCTGAGACGCTGGTCGTGCGCGATCTGCCCGATCCGACGCCTGGCCCCGGCGAGGTGGCGGTCAAGGTCGCGGCTGCGGCGCTCAACTTCTTCGACACGCTGATCATCCAGGGCAAATATCAGTTCAAGCCCGACCTGCCGTTTTCGCCGGGTGCGGAATTTTCCGGCACGGTGAGTGCCGTCGGTGATGGCGTGAGCGGGTTCGCCGTCGGAGACAAGGTCATCGGCTACGGCGGCTGGGGCGCCTGCCGCGAGACCGTCGTGGCACCGGCCGGCAAGCTCGTCCATGTGCCCGACACGATCGACCGGGAACAGGCCGCCGGCCTGATCGTCACCTACGGCACCACGCTGCATGCGCTCGCCGACCGGGCGAAGCTCAAGCCCGGCGAGACACTCGCCGTTCTGGGCGCGGCCGGCGGCGCCGGCGCTGCGGCCGTGGAGATCGGCAAGATCATGGGCGCGCGCGTCATCGCGGTGGCCTCGACACCCGAAAAGCTCGCGTTCTGCCGCTCGATCGGCGCCGACGAGACGATCGACTATTCCAGGGAAGACCTGAAGACGCGGCTCAAGGAACTGACCGGGGGCAAGGGTGTCGACGTCGTCTATGACCCCGTCGGCGGCGCCCATGCCGAGGCCGCCCTGCGCGCGACCGCCTGGGAAGGACGCTATCTGGTCATCGGCTTCGCCGCCGGCGAGATCCCGAAGTTCCCGCTCAATCTCGTGCTGCTGAAAGGCTGCGACGTGCTCGGCGTTTTCTGGGGGAAGTTCACGGAGGTGGACCCGGAAGGCGACCGCGCCAACACCCGCCAGCTGCTCGACTGGATGGCCGAGGGCAAGCTGTCGGTTGCGATCCATGCGCGTTATGCGATGGAGGAAACCGCCGAGGCGCTGGGCGCCCTCGCGCGGCGCGAGGTCAAGGGCAAGGTGCTGATCGTCCCGTAGCGTAGAGACGCCCCTTAGGACAGGTTGTCAGCGGTCGAGCGTCTTCAGCGCCTCCGCCGCCTTGCGCCGGTGCTCGGGGCGGATATGGACGGCCACCGCCGTGATCGCGGCAAGCAGCACCGAGGCGTCGTCGGTGAAACCGGCGACCACCAGGAAATCCGGGATCACGTCGATCGGCATGACGAAATAGGCGAGCGCGCCGAACAGCGTGGCGCGCGCCCTGAACGGCGTCGCCGGATCGACGGCGCAGAACCAGGCCGCGGCGAGATCCTGGGCGAACGGCAGCTTGCTCGCCACGCGCCTGAACTTTCGCCAGAATCCGTCGCGCGCGCGGGCCTGGTTGGCCGCGAAAACGGCGGGAAGCTGCGCCTCATCACCAATCCAGGCTGCGGTTCCGTCGTTCATCCGTCTTTCCTCTCCTCGGCGAGGCCGATCCCATAAGAAATGGGGGCCGCGACACTTTACGCAAGCTTCCGCGTTTCCTGCCGCTACCGGATCGGGTAAGAAATCGTCGGAAAAGAGGACGAGGGAGAGACCATATGGAACTCGGCAAGGACATCGCCGCCGTCGTCACGGGTGGCGCCTCTGGCTTGGGCGAAGCAACCGCGCGCATGCTGGCCGATGCCGGCTGCCGGGTTGCGGTTTTCGATATGAACGCCGAGCGCGGCGAAAAGGTCGCCGGAGAGATCGGCGGCCTGTTCTGCAGTTGCGACGTGACGGATCCGGCGAGCGTTTCCGAAGCCTTCTCGAAGGCACGCGAGGCCCATGGCCAGGAGCGGATCACGGTCAATTGCGCCGGCATCGCCACCGGCATGAAGACGGCGAGCCGCAAGCGCGATTCCGGAGAGATCGTCGCCCATGATCCGGGCATCTTCGCCAAGGTGATCACGGTCAACCTGATCGGCACCTTCAATGTCGCCTCGAAATCGGCCGCCGGCATGCTCGAGGCGTCCCCGCTCGGCAAGGACGGCGAGCGCGGCCTTATCGTGATGACCTCCTCGGTCGCGGCGCAGGACGGCCAGATCGGCCAGGTCGCCTATGCCGCCTCCAAGGGCGGTGTTCTGTCGTTGACGCTGCCGATGGCGCGCGATCTTTCCAAGGACGGCATCCGCGTGATGACCATCATGCCGGGCCTGTTCTACACGCCGATGTTCGACGGCCTGTCGGAAGAGGTGCGCCAGTCGCTGGCCGCCAGCGTTCCGTTCCCGCAGCGGCTCGGCGATCCGTCCGAATATTCCCAGTTGGTCCGCTCGATCGTCGAGAACCCGATGCTCAACGGCTTCGGCATCCGTCTCGACGGCGCCCTGCGCATGGCGCCGCGCTGAGGCCGCACCGCACCCCGCTTTCTTAGCCGGAACGGTCAGGGCACGGCCACTACATCGGAAAATCCGCCGCGATCCTGTCCATCGCGGCGGCGAGCCTGATGTCGCGGTCGGTCACCCCGCCGGCGTCGTGGCTCATCAAGACCACGTCGACCTTGCCGTAGACGTTCGTCCACTCGGGGTGATGGTCCATCTTTTCGGCGACGAGCGCGACCCGCGCCATGAAGCCGAAGGCCTCGTTGAAATTCTGGAACGTGAACGACCTGGCGATGGCGTCGCGGCCATCGACCGCGTGCCAGTCGGGAAGGTCGGCCAGTGCCGTCGCGCGTTCCTCAGGCGTCAATGTCTTCGCCATGATCGAAGTCTCCTCCTTCCAGCGGATAGGCCTCCTCGACCACATAGGGCCCGCCGCCCTGTCCCGAGCGGGAGGAGAACAGCACGAATCGGCCGATCTCGATCGGACCCCAGTGGAAGCCGCCACGCGACTCGATATAGGCCGCGACCGCCGGCGCCGACACGCCCCTCAGCCGTGCCACGGTGACATGCGGCGAGAATTTCCGCTGGTCGGGCGGCAGGCCAAGCATCTGCATCATCCGTTCCTGCTCGGCTTGCAGCGCCGTCAGGGGCGGCGAGGAGGCGACGCTGGCGAACACGGAGTGCGGCTTGCGTCCGCCGAAGACACCGACGCCATCGAGCGTGATCGAGAAGACCGGCCGGCGCACGCGGTCGAGCATCTCCGCCACCGAATGCGCGGTGCGATTATCGACATCGCCGATGAAACGCAGCGTCAGATGGTAGTTTTCCGGATCGATCCAGCGTGCGCCGTGGATTCCGCCGCGCAAGCCCGTAAGGACGGATACGGCGTCGGCGGGCATCTCCAGACCGGTGAACAATCGGGGCATCGGTGGCGAAGCCTTTTCTTGTAATGGTCAGGGACAGGGATTCTGATGCAATAAATGGATCGCGTCGATGCGCTCTTCGAGTTCGGGCGCCAATTCGACCTCAAACGCGTCGATATCGGTCTGTAACTGCGCCATTGTCGTCGCGCCGATCAGCACCGAGGTGACGAATGGACGCGACACGGCGAAGCGGATCGCCATTTGCGCCGGGTCGAGCCCGAACTCCCGGGCAAGCGCCACATAGGCAGCCACAGCGATGTCGGCGCCCGGCGTCTCGTAGCGCTGCATGCGGTTGAACAGGGTCTTGCGGGCACCCGCCGGCAGCGCACCGTCCAGATATTTGCCGGTCAGGCTGCCCTGGGCGAGGGGCGAATAGGCCAGGAGGCCGGTATTTTCGCGCATGGCGATTTCGGCGAGTCCGGTCTCGAAGGTCCGGTTGACGAGGCTGTAGGCGTTCTGGATCGACTGGACGCGCGGCAGTCCCCTGGTCTCGGACAGCGCGAGACAGGTCATCGTGCCCCAGGGCGACTCGTTGGAAAGGCCGATATGGCGCACCTTTCCGGCCTTCACCACGTCGTCGAGCGCTGACAGCGTCTCCTCGATGGGCACTTCCGGCGGCACGTCCTTGTCGGCGATGGGGCGGAACACGGTCGGCACCGAGCCGAAGCCGCTGACCGCCCGGTCCGGCCAGTGGATCTGGTAGAGATCGATATAGTCCGTGCCGAGCCGCCTCAGGCTCTTGTCGACGGCCTCGAACACCTGTGCCCGAGACAGATCGGTGGTCTTGCCGCCGTCGCGGAACCAGTCGTTCCACGACCGGCCGACAATCTTGCTGGCGACGATCATCGTGTCGCGGTTCCCACGCGCCTTGAGCCACGATCCGATGATCTCCTCGGTGCGTCCCTGGGTCTCGGCCTTCGGCGGGATCGGATAGAGCTCGGCGGAGTCGAGAAGGTTGATGCCCCGGTCGACGGCATGGTCCATCTGTGCGTGGGCCTCGGCCTCTGAATTCTGCTCGCCCCAGGTCATGGTACCCAGCCCGATCGCGCTGACGTGCAGATCGGTTCGTCCGAGCCGTCGATAGTCCATTGATCGTCCCTTGCCGTGTTGGAATGGAGAGCGAAGATCAGCCGCCCGACGGGCCCGACCCGTTTTCGATCCGAGCGATCAGCCGTTCGACATAAGGCAGGATCCGCTCGACGATGACGTTGACCCCCTCCGAAGTGGGATGCATGCCGTCATCGAGATTGAGGGAGGGATCGGCGGCGACGCCGTCGAGGAAGAAGGGGTAGAGCACGAAATCGTAGCGTTGGGCCAGGTCGGGGAAGATCGCGTTGAAGTCCTTGGCGTAGCCGTCGCCCATGTTTGGCGGCGCCAGCATGCCGGCGACCAGCACGTCGATGCCGCGTTCGCGGAGTTTCGCCGCGATCCCCTCCAGCGCGTCGCGGGTCACCCTGACATCGACGCCGCGCAGCGCATCGTTGGCGCCAAGCTCGAGGATCACCCCGTCGGTATCGTCGGGCACCGACCAGTCGACGCGGGAAAGTCCCGCACTGGCCGTATCTCCGGACACCGCGGCATTGGCCACCACCACGTCGTGGCCGCGCGCCTGCAGCGCCTTTTCGAGCTGCACCGGAAACGCGGCCTCGGGCGCCAGGTTGAAGCCCGCCGACAGGCTGTCGCCGAGCGCGACGAGCCGGATCGGCCCCTTGTCGGCTATCGCTCCGGTGGGCCCGAATGAGAACCAGAGCGCCGCAACCGTCGTAATTGTGATCAGGCCGCCGGCCAGGACCGCTTTGAGCTTGGCCGCGAATGCCCCATATGTCGGAAACCGCCGCCTGTTTCCCCTGCCGAGGAGTTTCGTTCCGTGCCGCATGATGCCATCCGTCTCGAGAACGTTCATTTAAGTCTCGGCAGCGGAGCCGCCAGGGTCCATGTGCTAAAAGGTATTAGCCTGAGTATAGGGGCCGGGGAAGCGATCGGCATCGTCGGCCCGTCGGGTTCGGGCAAATCGACGCTGCTGATGGTGATGGCGGGCCTTGAGCCGCCCGGTTCCGGCGATGTCGTTGTCGCCGGCGAGAGCCTCGCCGGCCTCGACGAGGACGCGCTTGCCCGGTTTCGCGGCGACAATGTCGGCATTGTCTTCCAGTCCTTCCACCTGATCCAGAACATGACGGCGCTCGAAAACGTCGCCGTGCCGCTGGAACTCGCCGGCCGCGCCGATGCCTTCGAGCGGGCCGAGGCGGAGCTGGCGCAGGTCGGCCTCGCCGACCGCATCGCCCACTATCCCGCCGAACTGTCCGGCGGCGAGCAGCAGCGCGTCGCGCTCGCCCGTGCCCTCGTCGTCGAGCCGGCGATCCTGTTCGCCGACGAGCCGACCGGCAACCTCGATGCGACCACCGGCGCCCAGATCGTCGACCTGATGTTCGACCTCCACAAGACGCGGGATACGACGCTGATCCTCGTCACCCATGACAATGCGCTCGCCGCGCGCTGCGGCCGGACCATCGCCATGCGCGACGGCAACATCGACCTCGACGCCGACCGCGCCGCCCGGGTTGCCGCGCAATGAGGTCTGCTGCGACGCCGCTTGCCCGCCGCCTGCCGGTTCCCCTGCGGTTCGCCCTGCGCGAGCTGCGCGGCGGCCTCAAGGGGTTCTACGTCTTCATCGCCTGCATCGCCCTTGGCGTCGCCGCGATCGCCTCGGTGGGGTCGGTGTCGCGGTCGCTGGTCAACGGCATCTCCGAGGAAGGCCAGGCGATCCTCGGCGGCGATCTGAGCTTTTCGCTGATCCACCGCCAGGCGCGGGCCGACGAGCGCGAATTCCTGGGCTCGCTCGGCCGCGTTTCGGAGGTCGCGACGCTGCGCGCGATGGCCCGCAGCACAGGCAACGACACGCAGACGCTGGTCGAGCTGAAGGCGGTCGACGGCGCCTATCCGCTGTTCGGCGAGGTCGCCATCGACGGCGTCGGCTCGCTACACGACTTGGTCGCCGCAAAGTCGGGACAGGTCGGCCTGGTCGCGGAGGCCGGCCTCGCAGAGCGGCTCGGCGTCCAAATCGGCGATCCCGTCTCGATCGGCAACGCGACCTTCACCCTGACCGGCCTGATCGCCGCCGAGCCGGACCGCCTGTCGGGCGGGCTCGGCTGGGGCCCCCGGGTGATCATCTCCACCGAGGCGCTGGAGGCCACCGGCCTGATCCAGCCGGGCAGCCTGGTGCGCTGGCGCTACCGCGTGGCTCTGCCCGAGCCGGCCTCGCCGGGCGATGTCGAGGCGGCGAAGAAACGCGCCGAGACCGAGATGGCCGAGGCCGGCTGGCGGATCCGCGACCGCAACGACGCCGCGCCGGGCCTGCGGGACCAGATCGACCGCTTCACCATGTTCCTGACGCTGGTGGGCCTTACCGCGCTGATCGTCGGCGGGGTGGGGGTGGCCAACGCGGTGACCGCCTATCTCGACGGCCGGCGGGCGACGATCGCCACGCTGAAGAGCCTCGGCGCCGGCGGCGCGCTCATTTTCCGCAGCTATCTCGTCGAGATCCTGATGCTCGCCGTCGTCGCGATGGCGATCGGCCTCGTATTCGGCGCGCTGACGCCGTGGTTCGCCGGATCCGCGCTCGCCACCGTCCTGCCGGTCGCCGACGCGGTGCCGGGCCTCTACGGGGCCGAGCTGGTGCTGGCGCTCGCCTACGGCATCCTGACCGCGCTCGCCTTCGCGCTGTGGCCGCTGGGGCGCGCCCGCGAGGTGCCGGCGACGGCGCTCTACCGCGAATATGTCGGCCGCGCGCGGGCCTGGCCCCGGCCGGTCTATCTCGTCGCGCTCGCCGTGATCGTCCTGGCACTGGCCGGGCTCGCCATCGGGCTTGCCTACGAGCCGTTCATCGCGACGATCTTCGTCATCGGCACGCTCGCCGCCTTCATCGTCCTGCGGCTCGTCGGCGTCGCCATCATGGCGATCGCCAGGCGCCTGCCGCACAGCCGCTTCATCGCACTGCGGCTCGCCGTCGGCGCGATCCACCGCCCCGGCGCCGTCACCCCCAGCATCGTCCTGTCGCTGGGGCTCGGCCTGACCCTGCTCGTCACCATCGCGCTGATCGACGGCAACCTGACGCGCCAGCTCACCCTGTCGATCCCCGACAAGGCGCCGAGCTTCTTCTTCCTCGACATCCCCCGCGCCGACGCCGAACGCTTCGTCTCCCTCGTCGACGAGGCCGCGCCCGACGGGGTGACCGAGGAGGTGCCGATGCTGCGCGGCCGCTTCGTCGCGCTGAAGGGCATTCCCGTCGCCGACTATCCGCGCCCGGCCGAAGCCGAATGGGTGCTGCGCGGCGACCGCGGCATCACCTACGCGGCGACGCCGCCGGACGACGGCTCGCTGACCGAGGGCGACTGGTGGCCCGAGGACTACGACGGCCCGCCGCTGGTCTCCTTCGCCGAGGAGATCGCCGGCGAGCTCGGCCTCGCCGTCGGCGACGAGATCACCGTCAACGTCCTCGGCCGCACCATCACCGCAACCATCGCCAATCTGCGCACCGTCGACTGGACCAGCCTGTCGATCAACTTCGTCATGGTGTTCTCGCCGAACACTTTCGCCGGCGCCCCGCACATGGTGCTGGCCACCGTCACCCTGCCGGACGCCGCCGGCGCCGACAGCGAGCTCGGCCTGATGCGCGCGGTCACCGCGGCGTTTCCCACCGTCACCTCGGTGCGGGTCAAGGAGGCGCTCGACTCGGTCAACAGCCTCGTTCGCCGGCTCGCCTGGGCGGTCCGGGCGGCGAGCGGGATCACCATCGCCGCCGGCATTCTCGTGCTCGCCGGGGCGCTGGCGGCGAGCCACCGCCACCGCATCCACGACGCCGTGGTGTTGAAGACGCTGGGCGCGACCCGCCGCCGGCTGATCGGCGCCTATGTCATCGAATTCGCGCTATTGGGCACGATTACCGCGATTTTCGCGCTCGCCGCCGGCACTTTGGCCGGATTTGTGGTCGTCGAACAGGTCATGGAGCTCGACTTCACCTTCCTGCCGGCCGTCGCGTTCGCGGCGATCGGCAGCGCGCTGGTGCTGACCGTCGGCCTCGGCCTGGTCGGCACGTGGCGCGTCCTCGGCCGTCGGCCGGCGGCCTATCTGCGCGATCTGTGAGCGCGGCCGCGCGAAACGCGGCTGGTGCGACGACGGTTGCGCCGGGGCCGATCGCGCGCCGCCACCGGCGCGAATTCTAAACATTTTGTAAGGTTTCTCGCGCGCAAATTCGCCGCGCGAGTACTTGCCTCGCGCACGCGAGACACCCATATTCGCTCGGTGATTTTAAAACTCGAGGGGAATCCCATGGCGGAATTCGACAAACAGGCTGCCCGCGGCTACGGCATGGGCGCCTCCCACGCCGGTGTCGGCGCAATCGACGAGGGCCTGCGCGCCTATATGCTGCAGGTCTACAACTATATGGCAATCGGCTTGGCCGTAACCGGCGTGGTCGCGTTCGGCGCGTTCACGATGGCGGTCAGCGGCGGCCAGCTGACCGGCTTCGGCCAGGCGATCTACGCCAGCCCGCTGAAGTGGGTGATCATGCTCGCCCCGCTGGGCATGGTGTTCTTCCTGTCCGCGCGGCTCAACTCGCTGAGCCTCGGCGGCGCCCAGATGGCGTTCTGGATCTTCGCCGCCCTCATGGGCCTGTCGCTGTCCTCGATCTTCCTGGTCTACACGGGCAACTCGATCGCACGCGTGTTCTTCATCACCGCGGCGTCCTTCGGCGCGCTGAGCCTCTACGGCTACACGACGAAGAAGGACCTGAGCGGCTGGGGTTCGTTCCTGTTCATGGGCCTGATCGGCATCATCATCGCCTCGGTCGTGAACATTTTCCTGGCCTCCTCGGCGCTGCAGTTCGCGGTGTCGGTGATCGGCGTTCTGGTCTTCGCCGGCCTGACCGCCTACGACACCCAGCAGATCAAGGAGATGTACTCGGCCCAGGACGACGGCACGATGGCCGGCCGCAAGGCGATCATGGGCGCGCTCCGGCTGTACCTCGACTTCATCAACCTGTTCGTGATGCTGCTGAGCCTGTTCGGCAATCGCGAGTAGGATCGCGGACACATCGGTTTTCGGAAGGCCCCGGCTGCACAGCCGGGGCCTTTTTCGTTTGGGGGCCCCGCTTGCCGGATCGCGACCTGACCATCCGCCCGGCCACGCCGGACGACAGCGCGGCGATCGCCGCCATCTACGCCGATGCCGTGCAGAGCGGCACGGCGAGCTTCGAATTAACCCCGCCCGACGCGACGGCGATGGGGCAGCGGCTGGCCGCGCTTCTCGACGGCGGCTTCCCCTATCTCGTCGCGCAATCGGGCGGCACGATCGTCGGCTACGCCTATGCCGGCGCCTACCGGCCGCGGCCCGCCTACCGCTTCACGGTGGAGGATTCGGTCTATGTCGCCCGCCCCGCGCACGGCAGGGGCGTCGGCCGGGCGCTGCTCGCCGCGCTGATCGCCGAAGCGGAGGCCTGCGGCTTCCGTCAGATGATCGCGGTGATCGGCGACGAGGCCAGCGCCGGCTCGATCGCTCTGCACAAGGCGATGGGGTTCGATCTCGTCGGCACCTTCAAGGCGGTCGGCTGGAAGTTCGGCCGGTGGCGGGCCACCGTCCTGATGCAGCGCGCGCTGGGCCCGGGCGACACCGAGCCGCCGCCGGAGGGGCGTTAGCCGGCGCAACCGGCCGCGCCAGCCGGCGCAGCGGGAGGATCCGGCGGGTCCCCGCGCTGCCACGTCCCATGGGTCCTGGATCAAGTCCAGGACACGCGGCCGGTGTGTCGCGCTTAGGCCGTGCCCGGAAAACAAACGCGTGCTCCGGACCTGATCCGGAGCCCACGAAGCGGCAGCCGCACGGCAGGAGCGACGCGGCGGGAGGGAAAACCCAACGGCTTCCCGCGCTGCCACGCCCTATGGGTCCTGGATCAAGTCCAGGACACGCGGCCGGTGTGCGGCGCTTAGGCCGTGCCCGGAAAACAGACTCGAGCTCCGGACTTGATCCGGAGCCCATGAAGCGGCAGTCGCACGGCAGGAACGATGCGGCGGGAAGAAAAACCCGGCGGGTTTCCCGCGCTGCCACGCACTATGGGTCCTGGATCAAGTCCAGGACACGCGGCCCGTGTGTGGCGCTTAGGCCGTGCCCAAACGGAAGACTCGTGCTCCGGACCGGATCCGGAGCCCATGAAGCAGCAGCCGCACGGCAGGAACGACGCGGCGGGAGGGAAAACCCAACGGCTTCCCGCGCTGCCGCGCCCTATGGGTCCTGGATCAAGTCCAGGACACGCGGCTTGTGAATGGTTCTAGCCCGTGCCCGGAGAACAAATTCGTGCTCCGGACTTGATCCGGAGCCCATGAAGCAGTGGCCACGCGGCAAGACCGACGCGGCGAGAGGGATAACGGGCGATTGGCGAGGTGGTTGCCCGGATTTTCTGCGGAGGAAGATAGGGCGACGCCGGCAAACCGCTGATTCGGCGGACGATTCGGCAGGAACTATGGGAAAATACGCCATCCGCGCCGCAGTCGATCCGGCTGGGACGCGGCCGCGCGCCAACGACGGGCGCGCAAGAGGACAGGAGGCCCCCGGCCTCGCCGGCCTACGCCTCCACCAGCTTCAGGCGCCGGTCGATCGCCCGCAGGACCCGCGACAGATCGTGGCCGCGCTTGAGGATCAGGCCGGTGGTCGTGATGACGGAATAGGCGCCCTGGCGGCGGGCGAGCTTCGGGTTCTTCTCGATTCGGTAGAGCGGCGCCTCGCAGGCGCGCCGGAAGACGGAGAAGACCGCTTTTTCCTTCAGCGCGTCGATGGCGTAGTCGCGCCATTCGCCGGCGGCCACCATGCGCCCGTAGACATTGAGGATTTCGCCCAGTTCGCGGCGATCGAAGGAAACCCGGGCCGCGGCCCCATTGCGGGCTTCGGGACTGGCGGCGCGCATCGCAGGTCCGCGGCCGCCGGGGAACGATATGGGATCCGTTTCGCTCAACGGCTCCTCCCTCTCTCGCGCCTCGCTGTCACATGATCGTCAAAGGACCGGGGCCGCGTCAAGGACGCTTGCGGCCCGCATTGGCATCCGCATCGACGAACCGTGGACGCAGCTCCGCGTAAGGCACCGAAATTATCACATTTCCGCCCCATTCGCGCCCTTCACACGCCCGATTGCTCGAACAAATTCGCATCGTTGCCTCGAGGCCCGGTTCTAGGAGGCTCCGGAACACCCAGCCCCCCAGCCCCCCGGGGTCGTTCTTGAACCGGGCCCGTTTCTCCATTTCCGAATACTGCTGGTTAAGGCCCGACAGTCATCTGGCGCGGGCACCTGGCACGGGCCGGTCTCGCCGGCCCGATTTGTTTTTGATCCCCCTCGCCCCTTGAAAAAGTCGTCCGGCTCTTCCTATCTCGCCGCAGGAACGCTTCGTTCGCTGCGGAAATCCGGGATAGTCGATGAGCACCAAGACGAAAAAGACCGAAACAACCGAGGCGCAGGGCGCCGGGTCCTATGCTTTCGAGGCCGAGGTCGGCCGCCTTCTCGACCTGATGGTCCACGCGGTCTACTCCGACCGCGACGTGTTCCTGCGCGAGCTGATCTCCAACGGCGCCGACGCCTGCGAGAAGCTGCGCTACGCCGCGCGCCAGGACGATTCGCTGCTGAAGGGCGATCCGGCGCTCGCCGTCACCGTCACCCCCGACGCCGACGCCGGCACGCTGACGATCGCGGACAACGGCATCGGCATGGACCGCGACGAGCTCGTCGCCAATCTCGGCACCATCGCCCGCTCCGGCACCCAGGCCTTCGTCGAGGCGCTGAACGAGAGCGGCGGGGACGGCGGGGACGGCGCCGAGTCCTCCAGCCTGATCGGCCGCTTCGGCATCGGCTTCTATTCCGCCTTCATGGTCGCCGACAGGGTCGACGTCGTCAGCCGCAAGGCCGGCGCGACGGAGGGCTTCCGCTGGTCGTCCGACGGCCGCGGCAGCTACGAGATCGCGCCCGACGAGAGCGCGCCCGACCGCGGCACCCGCATCGTCCTGCACATGAAGGACGACGCCAGGAACTTCCTCGAGCCGCACCGGCTGGAGCAGATCGTCCACGCCCATTCCGCCCATGTTCCCGTGCCGATCCGGCTGAAGGAGGGCGAGACGGCCCGCGAGATCGCCGACGGCGGCGCGCTGTGGCTGAAGCCGAAGTCGGAGCTTTCGGAGGACGACTACCGCGAGTTCTACCGCCACGTCGCCGGCGCCTGGGACGAGCCGGCACTGACCGTCCACTACGCCGCCGAGGGCCGGCAGGCCTATCGCGTGCTGCTGTTCGTGCCCACCGAGAAGCCCTTCGACATGTTCGATCCGGCCCGCAAGGGCCGCACCCGGCTCTACGTGCGCCGGGTCTTCATCACCGACGACGCCGAGCTGATGCCCGGCTACCTGCGCTTCGTGCGCGGCCTCGTCGATTCCGACGACCTGCCGCTCAACATCTCGCGCGAGATGCTGCAGGAAAGCCCGCTGCTCGGCCAGATCCGCAAGGCCGTCGCCAACCGCGTGCTGAGCGAGCTGGCCAAGCTCGCCGACAAGGAGCCGGAACGCTACGCGCAGATCTGGTCGGCCTTCGGCCCGGTTCTCAAGGAAGGGCTCTACGAGGACATCGAGCGCCGCGACACCCTGCTCGGCCTCGCCCGCTTCCATACCACCAGGGATGCCGACGGCTGGCGCTCGCTGAAGGACTATGTCGCCGACATGCGGGAGAACCAGACCGCGATCTACTACGTCACCGGCGACAGCGCCGCGCAGGCCGCCGCCAGCCCGCATCTGGAAGGCTTCCGCGCCCGCGGCATCGAGGTGCTGCTGCTGACCGATCCGGTCGACCATTTCTGGGTGCGCGTCGCCACCGGCTTCGACGGCAAGCCGCTGAAGTCGGTGAGCCAGGGCGACGCCGACATCACCAACGTCGCGCTGCTCGACGAAAAGGCCGCGGACGAGGACGACGAGGCCGGCCCGGCGGTCGCCACGCTGGCCGCCTTCGTCAAGCAGACGCTCGGCGACGCGGTTCAGGACGTGCGCGCCTCCACCCGCCTCGCCGAGAGCCCGGTCTGCCTGGTGGCGACCGAAGGCGCGCTCGACCGGCGGCTCGAACGCATGCTCGCCAAACAGGAGGGCGCGCCCGAGCGCGCCGCCCCCGTGCTGGAACTCAACCCGCGCCACGCGCTGATCAAGCATCTCGCCGCCCAGGCCGGCGGCGACGGCGACAAGGCGCTGCTGGCCGACGCCGCCTGGCTGCTCTACGACGAGGCCTGCATCCTCGACGGCGAGACGCCGGCGGACCCGGCCGCCTTCGCCGGCCGGCTGACGCGGCTGCTGCTGGGAAGAGCCGACGGATAAGGGTGCGCTACAGCCGCGCCGCCGCGAGGATCGGGCCGGGCGCGGCGCCGTCGCCCTCCTGCAGGATGACGGCGCATTTCGCGTCGCCGTCGGCAGGCAGCGGCACCGTCAGCGTCGCGGCGTCGCCGGTCCATTTGCCGATCGGCTCGATGCGGCGCACGACGTTGGAATAGGTGACCGTCTTGCCGCGGTTCTCGCCGCGCTCGATTTTCACCGTCTTTTCGTCGTCGAAGACGACCAGCCACAGCGTCGCCGGCTTCGGCCGCGAGAGGAGGCCGCGCGCCTTTCCGGTCTCGATCACCATCGCGCCGCCGTCGCGACGCAGGGCGAGGTCCACCGCCTTCGTGTCGAGCCGGTCGCCGGTCGACTGCATGGCGTTCCTCAGGTCCGTCCGGTCGGAGCCGACAGCGTGCATCATGCCGTTGACGACCGCCTGCGGCGTATAGACGGCGCGATCGCCGCGCGCGTGGGCATAGGCCTTCTGGCGCTTGGTGAAGTCCGGGCTGGCCAGCGTGTCCTTCCAGCCGAGATAGTCCCAGTAGTCGACGTTGAAGCTGAGCGCGAGCACGTCGCCGCGATCAGCCATCTCGCCGAGCACCGCATCGGCGGGCGGACAGGACGAGCAGCCCTGGCTGGTGAACAGCTCGACGACGTCGAGCCGCTCCCCCGCCTTAGCCGCCCCCATGCCCAGGGGGGTAATAACGAGCGGCAAGAAAGCAAGCGCCAGCGCCGCCGCGGCAAGGCGCGCAGATCGTCGGGAAAACCGTAGCCAATTCATCGCGAAACTGCCCGAAAGCCTTGTCGTGCCGGCGGCACCGATCGCTTCGGGATACGCGGTCGCGGCTTCAAACGCCAGTCACATTGGGGTGACGCCCGCGCCCGGACGGGTGCCCCACCCACAACAATCACGCGGAGAGAGCCGGCGGAAAAACCGGCTGGAAAATTCGCAAGGAAACCACGCGGCCCCGATCGTGAAGATCGGGGCCGCCGGTCATGGTGCTCGCTCAGGCGGCGAGGTTGCGCAGCACGTACTGCAGGATGCCGCCGTTCTTGAAGTAGTCGAGCTCGTCGAGCGTATCGATGCGGCACAGGAGCGGCACCGACTTGGTCTTTCCGTCGGCGAAGGTGATCTTCGCCGTCAGCGTCGCGCCCGGCTTCAGCGTCTCCTGCAGCCCCTCGATGGTGACGATCTCGTCGCCGGTCAGGCCCAGCGTCTGCCAGGACTGGTCGTCGGTGAACTGCAGCGGCAGCACGCCCATACCGATCAGGTTGGAGCGGTGGATGCGCTCGAACGACTGGGCGACGACCGCGCGCACGCCGAGCAGGCGGGTGCCCTTGGCCGCCCAGTCACGCGACGATCCGGTGCCGTATTCCTTGCCGGCGAACACCACCAGCGGCACGTTCTCGCCGCGATACTTCATCGCCGCGTCGTAGATCGACATCTCCTTGCCATCGGGATGATGGATCGTCACGCCACCTTCGACGCCCGGCACCATCTGGTTCTTGATGCGGATGTTGGCGAAGGTGCCGCGCATCATCACCTCGTGGTTGCCGCGCCGCGTGCCGTACTGGTTGAAGTCGATCGGCTTCACCTTGTTGCCGACCAGGTACTGGCCGGCCGGGCTGTCCGCCTTGATCGAGCCGGCCGGCGAGATGTGGTCGGTGGTGATCGAGTCGAGGAACAGGCCGAGCACGCGAGCGTTCTCGATGTCGGTCACCGCCTCGGGCTCGCGCGCCATGTCGACGAAGTAGGGCGGGTTCTGCACGTAGGTGGACTTCGACTCCCAGCCGTAGGTCAGGCCGCCCTCGACGGCGATCTTGCGCCAGTGGCGGTCGCCCTTGAACACGTCGGCATACTTCTCGCGGAACATCGACCGGGTGATCGTCTTGTGGACGACGTCGGCGACCTCCTCGGACGACGGCCAGATGTCCTTCAGGTACACCGGATTGCCCTTGCGGTCCGTGCCGATCGCATCCTTGGTGATGTCGATCTGCATCGAGCCGGCGAGCGCGTAGACGACGACCAGCGGCGGCGAGGCCAGATAGTTGGCGCGCACGTCCGGATTGACCCGGCCCTCGAAGTTGCGGTTGCCCGACAGGACCGAGCAGGCGACGAGATCGGCCGAATTGACCGTCTTCGACACCGGCTCGGGCAGCGGCCCGGAGTTGCCGATGCAGGTGGTGCAGCCGAAGCCGACCAGGTTGAAGCCGACCTTGTTGAGCTCCTTCTGCAGCCCCGACTTCTCCAGGTACTCGGCGACCACCTGGCTGCCGGGCGCCAGCGACGTCTTCACCCACGGCTTGGGCTTGAGCCCGAGCGCGGCGGCGTTGCGGGCGACCAGGCCGGCGGCCATCATCACGTAGGGGTTGGAGGTATTGGTGCACGAGGTGATCGCCGCGATCACCACGTCGCCGTGGCCCAGATCGAAGCTCTCGCCGTCAACCTCGGCGCGCCGTTCGATCTCCTCGCCCTTGCCGAACTCGGTCTTCAGCGCCTCGACGAATTTCGGCTTGGCCTCGGACAGCAGGACCCGGTCCTGCGGCCGCTTCGGACCGGCGATCGACGGCTCGACGTCGCCGAGGTCGAGTTCGAGCGAATCGGTGAAGACCGGATCCTTGGCGCGCGCGGTGCGGTACATGCCCTGCGCCTTGGCGTAGGCCTCGACCAGCTCGATACGCCCCTTGGCGCGGCCGGTCTGGTTCAGGTAGCGGATCGTGTCCTCGTCGATGGGGAAGAAGCCGCAGGTCGCGCCGTATTCCGGCGCCATGTTGGCGATCGTCGCCCGGTCCTCGAGCGGCAGGTGGTTGAGGCCGGCGCCGTAGAACTCGACGAACTTGCCGACCACGCCCTTCTGGCGCAGCATCTGGGTGACGGTCAGCACCAAGTCGGTCGCCGTCACGCCCTCCTTGAGCTTGCCCGTCAGCTTGAAGCCGATCACCTCGGGGATCAGCATCGAGATCGGCTGGCCGAGCATCGCGGCCTCAGCCTCGATGCCGCCGACGCCCCAGCCCAGCACCGACAGGCCGTTGACCATCGTCGTGTGGCTGTCCGTGCCCACCAGCGTGTCCGGGAAAGCCTGCTCCACGGTATTGGTCTTGCCCTTGGCGTCCTTGGTCTTGAACTTCTTGGTCCAGACGGTCTGGCCGAGATACTCCAGGTTCACCTGGTGGCAGATGCCGGTTCCGGGCGGCACCACGCGGAAGTTGTCGAACGCTTCCTGACCCCAGCGCAGGAAGCGGTAGCGCTCGCCGTTGCGCTCGTATTCACGATCGACGTTGACCTTGAAGGCGCGCTGGTTGCCGAACGCGTCGACGATCACCGAGTGGTCGATGACCAGATCCACCGGCACCAGCGGATTGATCTTCTTGGGATCGCCGCCGAGCGCGGTCATGGCGTCGCGCATCGCGGCGAGGTCGACGATCGCCGGCACGCCGGTGAAGTCCTGCATCAGCACGCGCGCCGGGCGGAAGGCGATCTCGCGGTCGGACGACCGCTTGCGCAGCCAGCTCGCCATCGCCTTGATATCGGCCTTCTTGACGGTGCGCCCGTCCTCGTTGCGCAGCAGGTTCTCCAGAAGGACCTTGAGCGAATAGGGAAGCGAGGAGATGTCCTTGAGACCGTTCTTCTCGGCCGCCTTGAGGCTGAAATACTCGTAGGTCTTGTTGCCGACCTTGAGGGTCTTGCGGGCTTTGAAACTGTCGAGGGAGGTGGAGGTCACTGCGTCGGCCTCTTGCGTTCGGGGGTTCAGGGCGAGATGGGGCAGCGTCCACGGTGCGCAATATGACCACGACTTACGTCGCAGGCGCCGGCCCGACTTGCCGGGTATATAGAGAATTTCTAAGAGTGGTGCCAATACGACGTGAGAAAGGCGAGGCCCGTCCCGCACATGGCGACCCGATCGCGCGCCCGATACAGATCCGCATGAGGCCGTCACCATGAAGCTGGTGGGAGACGATCTCGCGTGCGTGCGCGGCGGCCGCGAGGTGTTTTCCGGCCTCGGTTTCGCGGTCGATGCCGGCGAGCTTCTGGTGCTGCGCGGCCCCAACGGCGCCGGCAAGTCGTCGCTCTTGCGCCTCGTCGCCGGGCTGGTGCCCGTGAGCGCGGGCCGGCTCCGCCTCGACGGTGCCGCCGAGGACGTGCCGGTCGGCGAGTACGCCCACTATGTCGGCCATCTCGACGCGCTGAAGCCCGCGCTCACCGTTGCCGAGAACCTCGGCTTCTGGGCCGGGATGCTCGGCCGGCGCAAGGCCGATACAGGCACTGCGCTCGCGGAGGTCGGCCTTGCCGCGCTCGCCGACTTTCCCGCCGGCATCCTGTCGGCCGGCCAGCGCCGGCGCCTTGCGCTCGCCCGCCTGATCGCCTGCGAGCGGCCGCTGTGGCTGCTGGACGAGCCGACGACGGCGATCGACGCGCAGGCGCGTGCGCGCCTATTCGACCTGATTCGCGCCCATCTCGCCGGCGGCGGCCTGGCACTCGTGGCGACCCATGACGCGCTGCCCTTCGAGACGCGGGTGCTGGAGATGGGCGGCCCCGCGCCAAACCCGGCCCGGAACGATGCCGGCGCTGAAACGGGTGCCGATACTGGAGGGGACGCGACATGACCGGCGCCGTCGCCGCCCTGTTCCGCCGCGAGATCCGCCTGTCGCTGCGCGTCGGCGGCGGCGCCATGATGGGCGCGGTGTTCTTTCTGATCGTCATCGCGCTGATGCCCTTCGCCATCGGCCCCGACCTGAACCTCCTGAAGCGGGTCGGCCCGGCGGTCCTCTGGATAGGCGCGCTGCTGGCCACCCTGATCGGCCTCGACCGGCTGTTCCAGGCCGATCACGAGGACGGCTCGCTCGACCTCCTGACCATGACCGAGACGCCGCTCGTCGTCATCGTCGCGGTGAAGGCGATCGCCCACTGGGTGACGACCGGCCTGCCGCTGGTCGTCGCCGCGCCGCTGCTCGGGCTGATGCTCAACGTCGATCCCGCCGCCCTCGGCGCCGTCGCGCTGACGCTTCTGGTCGGCACGCCGGCGCTGACCTTCCTGGGCGCCATCGGCGCGGCCCTGACGGTGGCGCTGCGCCGCGGCGGCCTGCTGGTTCCGGTGACGGTCTTGCCGCTGACGGTGCCCGTGCTCATCTTCGGCGTCGGCGCGACGGACGCGGCGATCACCGGCCCGGTGCCGATGTCGACGCCGCTTCTGGTCCTTGCCGCGTTGACGCTTCTGAGCCTCGTTCTCGCCCCGATCGCCGCCGCCGCGGCGCTGAAACTGGCGCTGGAGTAGGAATAGCCGTGCCGCGACGTTGTTTCGTATCTCAGTTCCGCCGAACTTTGTGCCATAACAGGCGGCGAAGGATCGCGTGATGATCGAACTCGCCAACCCGACCCGATTCATGGCGTACTCCGAACGCCTGCTGCCCTGGCTGTGGGCCGCGGCCGCGCTTGTCTGCGCGCTCGGCCTTTTCCTGGCCTTCCGCGCGCCCGCCGACTACCAGCAGGGCGAGACCGTGCTGATCATGTACATCCACGTGCCGGCCGCCTGGCTGGCGATGATGTGCTATTCGATCGTCGCCGTGTCGTCGCTGGGCACGCTGGTCTGGCGCCACCCGCTCGCCGACGTCTCGGCCAAGGCCGCAGCCCCGATCGGCGCCGCCTTCACCTTCCTGGCGCTGGTCACCGGCTCGCTGTGGGGCAAGCCGATGTGGGGCACCTGGTGGGTGTGGGACGCGCGCCTGACCTCGGTGCTGATCCTGTTCCTGATGTATCTCGGCCTGATCGCGCTATGGCGCGCCTTCGACGATCCCGCCCGCGCCGCGCGGCCCGTCGCGATCCTGGCGCTGGTCGGCTTCGTCAACATCCCGATTATCAAGTTCTCGGTCGACTGGTGGAACACCCTGCACCAGCCCGCCAGCGTCTTCCGCCTCGACGGGCCGACGATCGATTCCTCGATGCTGTATCCGCTTCTGACCATGGGCGTCGGCTATACGCTCCTGTTCTTCGCCCTACATACCGCGGCCATGCGCAACGAGGTGATGCGCCGCCGGGTCCGGGCGCTGCGCGTCAGGGCGGCCGGCGCGCTGGCGCCCGCGCAATGACCAGATCGAGGAGCTGAGCCAATGGTCGACCATCTCGGATTCATCGTCGCCGCCTATGCCCTGACCGCCACCGTGCTGCTCGGCCTCGTCGTCTGGGTGGTCGCCGACGGCCGCGTCCAGAAGGCGGCGCTGGCCGAACTCGACAGGCGCGGCGTGCGCCGCGCGGGCGGCAACCGATGACCGCCGAGGACACCGCTCCCGGAAAGTCGGGGCCCGGGAATCCGGCGCCCGAGAAATCCGCGCCCGCGAAAGCCGCCAGACCGAAGCGCTCGCTGCTCGGCCGCATCGTCGTCGCCACGCCGCTGGTGGTGTTCGCGGGTCTCGCCGGGCTGTTCCTGTTCCGCCTCTATGCCGGTGACCCGAGCGTCGTGCCCTCCGCCCTGATCGGCCGCGAGGTGCCCCAATTCAGCCTCCCCGCCCTCGACGGCCTGGTGGAGGACGGCAAGGCGGTGCCGGGCTTTTCGACCGACGACCTCAAGGGCCAGGGCGTGACCGTGGTCAATGTCTGGGCGTCGTGGTGCGTGCCCTGCCGCGAGGAGCATCCCTTCATCGAGGCCCTGGGCGAGGACGACCGCTTCCGCGTCTTCGGCCTCAACTACAAGGACGGCGCCGACAACGCCCGCCGCTTCCTCGGCCGCTACGGCAATCCGTTCGATGCCGTCGGCGCCGACGAGAAGGGCCGCGTCGGCATCGACTGGGGCGTCTACGGCGTGCCCGAGACCTTCGTCGTCGACAACGACGGCCGCATCGTCTTCAAGCATGTCGGCCCGCTCAACGCGCGCTCGCTGGCCGACCGGCTGATGCCCGAAATCGAGAAGGCGCTGAAGCCGAAGCCCTCTTCCTGATGAAGCACTCGTCGTGACACCGCGTCGGACGGATTGATTTTGCCGCGCGCTTGACGGCACCATTTCACGTCATGAGCGATCTCGAGCCCGACTTCCACCACACCGTCCCGCCCGGCGACACGCTGGAGCGGCGCGTGTGCACGCGCTGCGGCTTTGTCCACTACGACAATCCCAAGGTCGTCGTCGGCTCGGTGGTCCGGTCGCAGGGCGGGATCCTGCTCTGCCGCCGCGCGATCTTCCCCCGCCGCGGCTTCTGGACGATCCCCGCCGGCTATCTGGAACTGAACGAAGCCCCCGATGCCGGCGCCCGCCGCGAGGCGTTCGAGGAGGCCAACGCCGAGATCGCCATTTCCGGCATCCTCGCCGTCTATTCGGTGCCGCGGTTGTCGCAGGTGCAGGTGATCTTCCAGGCGACGCTCGCCGGCGGTTTCTCGCCCGGCGCGGAAAGCCTGGAGGTGAAGCTGTTCGACTGGGCCGACATCCCCTGGGACGAGCTCGCCTTCCCGTCGGTGCACTGGGCGCTGGGCCACGACAGGGCGAGCGAACTCGGCGAGGCCGCCCCGCCCTTCGTCAACCCGCAAGGCCAGACCGGCGACCTGTTTCCCGGCGGCAAGCCGCTGACCCGGTAGGCGGCTCAGGCCTTCTCGGCCTCGTCCTCCAGCCCGTATTTCTTCAGAAGCGGCAGCTGCGCCACGGCGAACAGCATGGTGATCGGCATGATGCCGAACACCTTGAAGCTGACCCAGAAGTCGGTGGAGAAGTTGCGCCAGACGACCTCGTTCAGCACCGCCAGGAAGACGAAGAAGACCGCCCAGCGCCAGGTGATGACGCGCCAGCCCTCCTCGCTGAGCTGGAACACGGTGCCGAAGGCGTATTTGAGCAGCGTGCGGCGGAAATAGAGCCCGGCGACCAGGATCCCGGCGAAGGCGAGGTTCACGATGGTCGGCTTCATCTTGATGAAGACGTCGTCCTGCAGCCACAGCGTCAGCCCGCCGAACACGGTGACGAAGACCGCCGTGACCAGCGGCATCACCGGCACGTTGCGCAGGATGATCCACGAGATCGCAACCGAGATCAGCGTCGCCGGGATGAACAGGCCGGTCGCCCAGAAGATGCCGAGCTTCCAGTTGCCGATGAAGAAGATGACGAGCGGGCCGAGCTCCAGCGCCGGGCGCACCCATTCCGGCGGGCCGGGATGGCGTTCGACGGTTTCGGGACGGGTCATGGCTGGAAACTCCCGATGCGTCCTTTGGGGGATACAGGCAGAGCGGCGGCGCGATCCGCCCCCGAGGGCAGGCGCCGGCGCGGCGTCACGTCACGGTTCCCGGCCGGCATCGCCGCCCTCCGTCGCATCGCCGTCGATCGCCTCTCCGACGATCGCGCGGGCGAACTCGCTCGCCGTGAACGGGTGCAGGTCGTCGACGCCCTCACCGACGCCGATGACGTGGACCGGCAGGCCGTGCTTGGCGGCGATGGCGACCAGGATGCCGCCGCGCGCGGTGCCGTCGAGCTTGGTCATCGCCAGCCCGGTGACGCCGCAGACCTGGCGGAAGATCTCCGTCTGGTTCATGGCGTTCTGGCCCGTCGTCGCGTCGAGCACCAGCAGGACGTCGTGCGGCGCGGTCTCGTCCTGCTTCCTGATGACGCGGACGATCTTCTCCAGTTCCGCCATCAGCTCGGTGCGGTTCTGAAGCCGCCCGGCGGTGTCGATCATCACCACGTCGGCCTGCGCCGCGCGCGCCTGCTGCAACGCCTCGAAGGCGAGCGCGGAGGCGTCCGAGCCCTGCTCGCGGGCGACCACGGTCGCGCCGGTGCGCTCGCCCCAGATCTTGAGCTGCTCGATCGCCGCGGCGCGGAACGTGTCGCCGGCGCCGAGCACCACCGACCTGCCCTCGCGGCGGAACTGCGCGGCGAGCTTGCCGATGGTCGTGGTCTTGCCGGCGCCGTTGACGCCGACGACGAGGATCACATGCGGGGACTTCGCCGGATCGATCGCCAGCGGCTTGGCCACCGGCTCCAGCACCGCCTCGATTTCCTGGGCGAGCACGGTGCGCAGCTCGACGTCGTCGATTTCCTTGTCGTAGCGTTCCTTGGCCAGCCGCTCGGTGATGCGCACCGCCGTTTCCACGCCGAGATCGGCCTGGATCAGGATGTCTTCCAGATCCTGCAGCGTCTCGTCGTCGAGCTTGCGCTTGCGGATCAGCGCAGTGAGGTTCTGCCCCAGCGCCGAGGACGACCGCGACAGCCCGGCGCGCAGCCGTTGCAGCCACGAGCGCGGCTTCTCGGTCCCGGACCTACCCGTTTCGGACACGTCCGCCCCGGACTGGTCCGTCGCGGGCTCCGCCGTCCCGGGCTTGTCCGTCCCGGTGGCGACGGCCTGATCTTCCGGAGCCTTGCGGCCGAGCAGCCGGTCCATAAGGCTCGGGCCGGACTTCTCTTCGCTCATGCTGCCGCCATTCCAATGGGGTCTACGCGGGTCTCGAGACGGCGACCGTCATGGCCGGTGACGCGCGCCCTGACGACCGAACCGGACGGCAAGGCCCGGTCGAGCCGGGCGACGGTGAACTGCTCGGTGCGTCCGCTCGTTTCGGTTTCCACCAGCACCAGCCGGTCGCGGCCGATCTCGGCGTCGAGATGGCGTCTCAGCGCCGCCTCGCCTTCCGTCCTGAGCCGCGCCGCGCGCTCCTTGACGAGCCGCCGGTCGACCTGCGGCATGCGCGCCGCCGGGGTGCCGGTGCGCGGTGAGAACGGGAAGACGTGCAGATGCGTCAGGCCGCAATCGGCGACGATCCTCAGCGTGTTCTCGAACATCGCGTCGGTCTCGGTCGGGAAGCCGGCGATCAGATCGGCGCCGAACACCATGTCGGGCCTGAGCCGGCGCACCGCGTCGCAGAACTCCACCGACTGGGCGCGCGAATGCCGCCGCTTCATCCGCTTCAGGATCATGTCGTCGCCGGCCTGCAGCGACAGATGCAGATGCGGCATCAGCCGCTCCTCCTCGGCGATCGCCCGCAGCAGGTCGTCGTCGGCTTCCACCGAATCGATCGAGGAGATGCGCAGCCGCCCCAGCTCGGGGACATGGCGCAGGATGGCCCGGACCAGCGTGCCGAAGCGCGGATGGCCCGGCAGGTCGCCGCCATAGGAGGTGAGGTCGACGCCGGTCAGCACCACCTCCGCATAGCCCGCCTCGACCAGACGGCGCACCTGATCGACGACCCCGCCCATCGGCACCGAGCGCGACGGACCGCGGCCATAGGGGATGATGCAGAAGGTGCAGCGATGATCGCAGCCGTTCTGCACCTGCACGAAGGCGCGCGCCCGGCCCTCGAACCCCTCGATCAGATGGGCGCCGGTCTCGGTCAGCTCCATGATGTCGTTGACGCGCACCTTCTCGGCCTGCTCGGCCCCGAACGGCAGTGCGCGATAGCTTTCCGGCTTCAGCTTCTCAGCATTGCCGAGCACCAGGTCGACCTCCGCCATGTCGGCGAAGGTCTGCGGCTCGGTCTGCGCCGCGCAGCCGGTGACGACGATGCGCGCGGCCGGATTCTCGCGCCGCGCCTTGCGGATCGCCTGGCGCGCCTGGCGCACGGCCTCGCCGGTCACCGCACAGGTATTGACGACGATGGTGTCGGCGAGGTCGGCCTCGTCGGCCAGCTCGCGGATCGCCTCGGATTCCGCCGCGTTGAGGCGGCAGCCGAAGGTCAGGATATCGGGCCGGGACATCGCGTTTCTCCCGGTCAGGCCGCCGGAGCGGCGGTCTCGACGGAGACTGCGCCCTCGTATTCGAGTTCCCACGGCCCGGTCATCAGCACGTGATCGTCGGACTCGCGCCAGTCGATGCGCAGCGGTCCGCCCGGCAGCGTCACCGTGACGGCGCGCTCCGTCAGCTTCTTGCGCGCGGCCGCCACCGCGGCGGCACAGGCCGCCGAGCCGCAGGCCCGCGTCAGGCCGGCGCCGCGCTCCCACACCTTCAGCGTGATCGCCTCGCGGCTCGTCACCTGGGCAAGGCTGATATTGGCGCGCTCGGGAAAGACCGGATGGTTCTCCAGAAGCGGCCCGATCTTCGACAGATCGTAGGCCTCGACATCGTCGACCCAGAAGATCGCGTGCGGGTTGCCCATCGACAGCGCGCTGGGCGAATGCAGGATCGGCGCGTCGATCGGGCCGATCTGCAGTTCGATCGCGCGGGTGTCGCGGAATTCCTCGGCGAGCGGGATGGTCTCCCAGTTGAAGTCCGGCGGCCCCATGTCGACGGTTATCAGGCCGTCGCCGGCGTCCCAGGCGTTCAGCAGCCCCGCCGCCGTCTCGAAGGTCGCGGCGGACCCGCCGGTCTCCTGCATGACCAGCGCGGCGATGCAGCGCGCGCCGTTGCCGCAGGCACCCGACAGCGAACCGTCGTTGTTGTAGATGCGCACGGTCGCGTCGATCCCTTGCGCGCGCGGCGGCAGCAGCACCATCATCTGGTCGAAGCCGCTGCGCGGCGCGGCGGCGACGGCACGCACCATTTCGGGCGTCAGCGCGAGGCGATCCGCGCGCAGATCGACGACCAGGATCTCGTTGCCGAGCCCGTTCATCTTCTTGTAGCGGATCGTAGGCGCATTCATCGGGAAACTCCGTGCCGGCGACCACGGGCCGGCTGGCCCGTTATATGGCGTTTTTTCGCCCGTCGCGCCACCCTCGCCGCCGATCCGATGTCGCGCAGGTGTCGGATGCTATCAGATGGCGGCCGCCTCGATGGTTTCATAGCCCTTGTCCAGGTCGACCCGCACCAGCGCCGCGACCAGCCGCGCGAAGTCGGCGCGATCAACCAGGCTCGCCAGGCCGGCGGGATCGTCGGCGAGCCCGAGCCTGGCCGCCGCCTTCAGGGCGCGCCTGTCGGCGAAGGGATACAGTTCGGGCCAGACCGGCTGGACCTCGCGGAAGAACAGGTCGACGCCGACCTCGCCGATCCCCTTGAACGCCTTCAGCAAGTCGCGCTCCGCGGCGGGATTTCGGTTCGCCGCCGCGCGCAGATTGCCGAGATCCCCGCCGTAGCGATCGATCAGCAGCGCGCAGGTCTCGCCGAGCATGCGCGACGTGCTCTCGTCATAACGCGCATAGCCGGAGCGGTTCAGCACCCGCACCCGGGCCTCCCAGCCGGCGGCCAGCATCGCCTCCGGCGTCGTCCAGCCGGCCGCGAACAACGCCCCGGCCGCCGACAGCGCCGCGTTCGCCCGGATGCGCGCGCTGAACAGCAGCGCGGCGACCAGCCAGCAAAACAGCGCCGACGGCGTGCCCGCCGCGATATCGATCCCGAGCTCGTCGCAGAAGGTCCGCCCGTAGATATCGAGCAGGGCCCGGACGCGTTTCGTCTTTACCGGTTTCACCAGGACGCGCCTCCCCGCGCGCCACTTTACCGCAACCGGCAACGCGATCGACATCTTGCCGGACGGCAGGCGGATCCGTAGCGTCGCCCCGGACCTTAAGGACACACGCCAAGGAGACCGGCATGCATCCCGGCCCCAAGTTACCGTCACCGTGGGTGACCCGCTTCCTGTCGGGCACCAGGGCCGGCGGCACGATGCTCGATGTCGCCTGCGGATCGGGCCGGCACCTGCGGCACGGGCTCGACCAGGGCCTCGTCGTCACCGGCATCGACCGCGATCTGTCCGACGCCGAGGATCTGGGCGAGCGCGGCGACGTCGCCCTGATCGAGGCGGACCTGGAGACCGGCCGTCCGTTTCCGCTGAGGGACCTGCGGTTCGACGCCGTGGTCGTCACCCACTACCTGTGGCGGCCGATCCTGTCCGACATCGTCGGCTGCGTCGCCGACGACGGCGTCTTCGTCTACGAGACCTTCGCGCTCGGCCACCACCGCGAGGGCCGACCGATGCGGCCGGATTTCCTGCTGAAGCCCAACGAGCTGCTGGAGGTGGCATTGCCCCGCCTCGTGGTCATCGCCTACGAGCATGGCGAACTGCCCGGCGACGACGCTCACGGCGGGCACGCCCGCGTCGTCCAGCGCATCGCCGCCTGCGGACCCGGGCACCGCTGGGCCGGCGACACCCCCTTCGTATTCGCCGACGACCGCCCCCGATAGCGGGGCACGAAAGGCGCCGGCGGATCGCGAAACCGGCGTTACACCTTGATAAACGGACGATTGTCGGCCATATAGCGGCCATCCGAGACTCGCGGGCCGCGTTGCTTGAATATCCGCACAAGATATTTTGCCCGCTGGAATTGATCTCGTTTCTTCATTCGACAGCCCAGGCCACGCGGGGTGTCTTCGCCCCAAAACCGCGTGAGCGCGGGCGCTTTTGTATTGGCGCCGCGATCCGCGACCACGAAAGCATTCCTACTTGAACACTTTCTCTGAACTGAATCTGTCGGCCTCCGTGCTGCGCGCGCTTTCCGACGCCGGCCACGAGACGCCGACCCCGATCCAGGCCCAGGCCATTCCGCATCTCCTGAACGGCCGCGACCTCATCGGCATCGCCCAGACCGGCACCGGCAAGACCGCCGCCTTCGCCCTTCCGATTCTCGACCGTCTCGAGCGCCGCCATCAGACCCGTAACGGCGAGAGGCCCGCGCCCAAGTCGTGCCGCGTGCTGATCCTCAGCCCGACGCGGGAGCTGTCCGGCCAGATCGTCGACTCCTTCCGCAGCTACGGACGCCATCTTCCCCTCAAGGTCGAGCTCGTCATCGGCGGCGTGCCGATGAACCGGCAGATCCGGGCGCTGCAGCCCGGCGTCGACGTCCTCGTCGCCACCCCCGGCCGCCTGCTCGACCTGGTCGAGCAGAAGGCGCTGCGTCTCGACAAGGTCGAGGTGCTGGTGCTGGACGAGGCCGACCAGATGCTCGACATGGGCTTCATCCACGCGATCCGCGCGACCGTGAAGTTTCTGCCCGCCGAGCGCCAGACGCTGCTGTTCTCCGCCACCATGCCGCAGGCCATCGCCGATCTGTCGCGCCAGTTCCTGCGCGACCCCGTCCGCGTGTCGGTGACGCCGGTGGCCAAGACCGCCGACAAGATCGACCAGACCGTGATCCACGTCGACCGCGCCGAGAAGTCCAACCGGCTCGCCTCGGTGCTGAGCGATCCGGCGATCGACCGGGCGCTCGTGTTCACCCGCACCAAGCACGGCGCCGACAAGGTGGTCCGCCATCTCGCCAAGACCGGCATCTCGGCCGCCGCGATCCACGGCAACAAGTCGCAGAACCAGCGCGAGCGCACGCTTTCCGCGTTCCGCTCCGGCACCGTCCGCGCGCTGATCGCCACCGACATCGCCGCCCGCGGCCTCGACATCCCCGGCGTCAGCCACGTGGTCAACTACGATCTGCCGAACATCCCGGAATCCTACGTACATCGCATCGGCCGCACCGCGCGCGCCGGTGCCGACGGCATCGCCGTGTCGTTCTGCGACGCCGAGGAGCGGCCCTTTCTGCGCGACATCGAGCGGCTGATCCGTATGTCGATTCCCGTCGATGGCGCCGCGCCGCGTCCGGTGGTAACCTCCGCGCCGGTTGCGGGGGAAACGCCGGACCGCACGGAGGCCGGCGCGGACAAGCCGCGCCGCAACGGCCGCAAGCGCCGCCGCTCCGGCAGGGGTGGGCGGAGCCCGGAACGCCAGGGCCAGGAACGTCAGGGTCAGGAGCGCCAGGCTCAGGGCCAGCGGGACCAGGGTCAACGGACTCAGGGCCAGCGGGACCAGGCCCGGAAGGATCAGGGCCAGGAGAAATCCCGTGCCCGCCCGGCGGAGGCGCAGGCATCGAACCGTGCGAACCGGCATGCGCCCGCGAACGCCGCGAGCGGCTCCGGCCAGGACCTGGCCGGGATGTCGTTCCTGAAACGCAAGACCGGCGACCGGCGCTCGGCCGCCGCGGCGGTCAAGCCCTGATCGTCGGTTTCGAGAGAAGGAGACCTGGATGGCAAAGGAAGAAATGCTCGAATTCGAAGGGACCGTCACGGAAGTGCTTCCGGACGGTAACTTCCGGGTGAAGCTCGACAACGATCACGAGATCCTGGCCTACGCGGCCGGCAAGATGCGCAAGCACCGCATCCGCACCATCGCCGGCGACCGCGTGACGGTCGAGATGAGCCCGTACGATCTGGAGCGCGGCCGCATCAATTTCCGGCATCGCACCGGCGGCCCGGTTCCCGGCCAGCCCCGGCGCGGCGGCGGCAATTTCCGCCGGCGCTGAGCGGTCCGCCCCGCTCTCGCCGTCGCCCGGCAGGACGGCGGCCAATGCAGAAGACGGGCCGAACGGCCCTCTTTCCTTGACTCTTCGGGGTCTCGCGCGTATCACGCGCCATCTCTTGTGAAGAGACTTGCGATCGACACGGCCGTTGCGCACATGAGGCGTAGGGGTCGACACCCGCCAGCGAAGGTTCGCCCGCGGGTGCCGTTTTCGTTTGGAAACACGGTTTCGTTTGGAAGCATGGTGCCGCAATGGCCGACGAACTGAGGATCGAGGAGTGCGTCAACGCGGTCTGCCCGTGGTCGGGTGATCCCGTGCGCGCGGATTCGCTGACCCTCTACCGGGGCAGGGTCGTCGGCTTCTGCAACACCGGCTGCCGCGACAAGTTCGCCAAGGCCACCGCCCTGTTCGACGAAAACATCGGCTCCGACGGCAAGATCGACAGATAAGGCAGGTCTCTCACATGTTCGATTCTCTCCAGGAACGGCTTTCCGGCATTCTCGACGCGCTGACCAGGCGCGGCGCGCTGACCGAGGCGGATGTCGCCGCGGCGCTGCGCGAGGTGCGCCGGGCGCTGCTGGAGGCCGACGTCGCCCTCGACGTCGTGCGCGACTTCGTCGAGAAGGTGCGCGAGCGCGCCATCGGCGCCGACGTCGTCAAGTCGGTCACGCCCGGCCAGATGGTCGTCAAGATCGTCCACGACGTCCTCGTCGAAACGCTCGGCGCCGACGCCCAGACCATCGACCTGAACGCCCCGCCCCCGGTCGCCATCATGATGGTCGGCCTGCAGGGCTCCGGTAAGACCACCACCACCGCCAAGATCGCCAAGCGCCTGTCGGAGAAGCAGAAGCGCAAGGTGCTGATGGCCTCGCTCGACACCCGCCGGCCCGCCGCCCAGGAGCAGCTCAAGGTGCTCGGCGAGCAGATCGGCGTCGACAGCCTGCCCATCGTCGCCGGCCAGACGCCGGTGCAGATCGCCCAGCGCGCCATGCAGGCCGCCCGTCTCGGCGGCTACGACGTGGTGATGCTCGACACCGCCGGCCGCCAGTTCGTCGACGAGGCGCTGATGGTCGAGATGGCGGAGATCGAGACCGCCGCCAGCCCGCACGAGGTGCTGCTGGTCGCCGACGCGCTGACCGGCCAGGACGCCGTCAATCTCGCCCGCGCCTTCGACGAGCGCCTGGCGCTGACCGGCATCGTGCTGACGCGCCTGGACGGCGACGGCCGCGGCGGCGCGGCGCTGTCGATGCGCGCGGTCACCGGCAAGCCGATCAAGCTCGCCGGCGTCGGCGAGAAGATGGACGCGCTCGAGGACTTCCATCCCGAGCGCATCGCCGGCCGCATCCTCGGCATGGGCGACATCGTCTCGCTCGTCGAGAAGGCGGCCGAGACCATCGACGCCGAGAAGGCCAAGGCGATCGCCGACAAGATGCGCAAGGGCGCGTTCGACCTCGACGATCTCGCCGAGCAGCTCAAGCAGATGCAGAAGATCGGCGGCATGCAGGGCGTGCTCGGCATGATGCCCGGCATCGGCAAGATGAAGAAGCAGCTCGAGGGCGCCAATCTCGACGACCGCGTGATCAAGCGCCAGGCAGCGATCATCTCCTCGATGACGCGCCACGAGCGGCGCAAGCCGGACATCCTCAAGGCCAGCCGCAAGAAGCGCATCGCCGCCGGCTCCGGCACCCGGGTCGAGGACGTCAACCGCCTGCTCAAGATGCACCGCCAGATGGCCGACATGATGAAGGCCATGGGCAAGGGCAAGGGCGGCCTCGCCAAGCTGTTCGGAATGGGCGGCGGCATGCCGGCCCCCTCGCCGGAAGAGCTCGCCGCCATGCAGCAGGGCGACATGCCGAAGACGATGCCGAAGCTGCCGCCGATGCCCGGCGGCCTGCCCGGCCTCGGCGCGGGTGGCCTGCCGCCGGGTCTCGGCGGACCGGGCGGCCTGCCCGGCCTGCCGAAGGGTTTCATCAAGAAGAAATGACCGGGGCACGCTCCGGACAAGTGACGATCGGGAGCTTTCCCGACCTCCAACACCAGGACAACGAAAGCGAAAAGGACCTGAAATGTCTCTGAAGATCAGACTGGCCCGCGGCGGTGCCAAGAAGCGGCCGTTCTACCGCATCGTCGTCGCGGATTCGCGCAGCCCGCGCGACGGCCGCTTCATCGAGAAGCTCGGCACCTTCAACCCGCTGCTGCCGAAGGACCACGCCGAGCGCATCGTCCTCGACGTCGAGAAGGCCAAGGACTGGCTGGCCAAGGGCGCCACGCCGACCGACCGCGTGCTGCGCTTCCTCGATGCCGCCGGCGTCATGACGCGTCCGGCCCGCAACAACCCGAACAAGGGCAAGCCGGGCCAGAAGGCGCTCGAGCGCATCGAGCTGAGGCGCCAGGCCGAGGAAGAGGCCAAGGCCGCCGCCGAGGCGCCCGCCGAAGCCCCGGCCGAAGCGCCTGCGGAAGAGGCCCCGGCCGAGGAAGCGAAGGCCGAGTAATCGGCCTTCCGGCCGGTTCGGTTCCGATTTGGCTTTGAGGCGAGGCGCACGGTGGTGGCTGCGGACGGCAAACGGGTCTGCGTCGGCGTGGTCGGCGCGCCACACGGCGTCCGCGGCGAGGTTCGGATAAAGAGCTACACCGCCGAGCCGCTCGATATCGCCGCCTACGGTCCGCTGACGACCGAAAACGGGCGGACGGTCGAGATCCAGACCGCGCGGTTCGCCAAGACCGTGGTGATCGCCGCGCTGAAGGGCGTGACCGACCGCAACGCGGTGGAGGCGCTGAAGAACCAGCGCCTCTATGTCGACCGGGACCGGATGCCGGCCCCGGACGAGGACGAGTGGTACCACGCCGATCTGATCGGTCTCGAGGTCCGCGATACGGGCGGCGAGACGGTCGGAACGGTGGCGACGGTGCAGGATTTCGGCGGCGGTGATCTTCTCGAGATCCGCCTGAAGGGAACCCCGCGGACGGTGTTCGCGCCCTTCACTAGGGCCGTCGTCCCGACCGTCGACGTGGCCGCAGGCTTTTTGACGATCGACCCGCCCGAAGGTCTCTTCGACCAGGAAACGGGTCCGTCGGACGAGGAAGAGGACAGGAACGCGCAATGAGCGGATGGCACGCCACCGTGCTGACCATCTATCCGGGCATGTTTCCCGGACCGCTGGGCCATGCCTTGGCGGGCCGCGCGCTCGAGTCCGGCCTGTGGAACCTCGACGTCCTCGACATCCGCGACTTCGCCACCGACCGCCACCGCACCGTCGACGATACGCCGGCGGGTGGTGGCCCGGGCATGGTGATGAAGGCCGATATCGTCGCCGCCGCGCTCGACGAGGCGGTCGTCACGGGTCCGAAACGGCCGCGCATCCTGTTGTCGCCGCGCGGCAGGCCGCTGACCCAGGCCCGGATTCGCGAGCTGAGTGAAGGCCCGGGCGCGATCCTGCTCTGCGGCCGCTTCGAGGGTGTCGACGAGCGCGTCATCGAGGCCCGCGAGCTGGAAGAGGTCTCGCTCGGCGATTTCGTGCTGTCGGGCGGCGAGATCGCCGCGCTCGCCCTGATCGACGCCTGCGTGCGCCTGCTTCCCGGCGTCATGGGCGCCGAGGACTCCGCATCCGAGGAAAGCTTCGAGCAGGGCCTGCTCGAGTATCCCCACTACACCCGGCCCCAGGTCTGGGAAGACCGGGCGATCCCCGAGGTGCTTCTGTCCGGCGATCACGGTCGCGTCGCCAGGTGGCGGCGGGCCGAGGCCGAGCGGATCACCCGGGAGCGCCGCCCGGACCTGTGGGCGGCCTACCAGGCCGTTCAACGTGATGGCGGTAGAGGCCCGGACCGCCCGGGAAGTATCGACAAGTCAACCGGTTTCAAGTAGACGAACGCCAACCCAAGCGCAGGCGGCGGCCCCAAGTGCCCGCGACGCGCGAAGACTTTGAAGGAAGTAATCCGATGAACATCCTGCAGGAACTCGAAAAAGAGCATGCCGCCGCGCTCGCAACCGCCCGCGAGGTACCGGAATTCCAGCCCGGCGACACGCTGCGCGTGAACGTGCGCATCGTCGAAGGCGAGCGCACCCGCGTGCAGGCCTACGAGGGCGTCTGCATCGCCCGCGGCGGCCAGGGCATCAACGAGAGCTTCACCGTCCGCAAGATCTCCTACGGCGAGGGCGTCGAGCGCGTCTTTCCGATCCACTCGCCGAACATCGAGTCGATCGAGGTGAAGCGGCGCGGCAAGGTGCGCCGCGCGAAGCTGTATTACCTGCGCGAGCGCCGCGGCAAGTCGGCCCGCATCCCCGAGCGCGTGGACACCCGCGCCGGCGCCCGGGGCAGTAAGGCCCAGGCCAAGCCGGCCGAGCTGACCGCGCTGTTCAAGGCACCGAAGGGCGCGCCCGACGACCTGACCAAGATCAACGGCGTCGGCGAGGTGCTGGTCGAGAAGCTGCACAAGCTCGGCATCACCAAGTTCGAGCAGATCGCCAACTTCTCCGACGAAGACATCGCCAAGGTCGATGACGTGCTGGACTTCAAGGGCCGCATCGAGCGCGAGGACTGGATCGGCCAGGCCCGCGCGATGATCGCCGAGGCGACCGCCGACGAGGTCAAGGTCGACGAGGCGCCGGCAAAGGACGCCGCCGAGGAAGAGACGAAGGGCTGAGGTCCTTCTCCTCCGGATACCGGATCGAACGGGCGGCCATGAGGCCGCCCGTTTTGTTTTGAACGCCTTTTCGCAGACGACGGACCCGCGCCATGAGCAATCCCTTCACCGCCGCCAACCGCGCGAACTGGGACGAGCGCGTCGCCATCCATCTGCGCGACGCCGGCGCGATCTATCCGATCGAGGCCTTCCGCGCCGGGGCCGACACGCTGATGCCGATCGAGGCCGCCGAGATCGGCGACGTGAGCGGCCGGCGGATCGCCCATCTGCAGTGCCATTTCGGCCTCGACACGCTGAGCCTTGCCCGCCGCGGCGCCACGGTGACGGGCCTCGACTTCTCGCCGGCGGCCATCGCCGCGGCCCGCACGCTTGCCGCCGAGACGGGAATTCCGGCGGATTTCGAGGAGGGGGACGTCTACGAGGCCCGCGCGCTGCTGACGGGCGATTTCGACCTGGTCTACGTCTCCTGGGGCACGATCATCTGGTTGCCCGACATCCGCCGCTGGGCGGCCGTGGTCGCGAGCCTGCTCAGGCCCGGCGGACGGCTGTACCTGGCCGAGGGTCACCCGTCCCTCTCCCAGTTCGAGGAGGTCGACGGCAGGCTGGTCCTCACCTGGGACTGGAAGACTCCGGTCGACCGGCCGCTGGCATTCGACGACGCCGAAACCTATGCCGGCGACGGCACGGCGCTGAAGACCCCGCGCAGCTACGAGTGGATCCATCCAATCTCCGACATCGTCACGGCGCTGGTCGATGCCGGGCTGCGGCTCGACTTCCTGCACGAGCACGACGCCGTGCCCTGGGCCGCCGTGCCGATGATGCGGCAGGGCGAGGACCGGCTGTTCCGCATGCCCGGCGACACCGCCGGTCCGCCGCTGGCCTTTTCGCTCGGCGCGACCAGGATCGTTTGACGACGCCAAACATTGCCGTTTGCCCGTATCGACAGTATCTTCCGGCCATGCGCGCGAACAAAACGCACTTGCGGAGACCGAGCGTCACCGGCCGGGCCATCCGTGGCCGCGGCTCACGCGGCCTCGTGCCCGGTTGTCCGGGCGCGGCGCCGCTGCACGACCATGCGCTTCTGCCGTGGCGTTTCCACGCGCTGCTGCGCGCCGCCGACGGCATCCTCTGAACCGGGTTTCACGGCCGCTCCCGGCCATCACCAACGCCTGCCCGTCATCCCGCGGGCACCCCTGATTTGCGACGGAACGAAAGCACCATGTCCAAGCCGAGAACCCTTTACGACAAGATCTGGGACGACCACCTGGTCGACGAGCAGGAAGACGGCACCTGCCTGCTGTATATCGACCGCCACCTGGTTCACGAGGTGACGAGCCCGCAGGCCTTCGAGGGCCTGCGCATGAACGCCCGCACGGTGCGCGCGCCGCAGAAGACGCTCGCCGTGGTCGACCACAACGTGCCGACCACCGACCGCAGCCAGGGCATCGACGACCCGGAATCGGCGCTGCAGATCGAGACGCTGGCCAGGAACGCCGGCCAGTTCGGCGTCACCTATTTCGACGAGAACGACATCCGCCAGGGCATCGTCCACGTGATCGGCCCCGAGCAGGGCTTCACCCTGCCCGGCACCACCATCGTCTGCGGCGATTCCCACACCTCGACGCACGGCGCCTTCGGCGCGCTCGCCCACGGCATCGGCACCTCGGAGGTCGAGCACGTGCTCGCCACCCAGACGCTGATGCAGCGCAAGGCGCACAACATGAAGGTGGAGGTCGACGGCACCCTGCCCGAGGGCGTGACGCCGAAGGACGTGATCCTCGCCATCATCGGCGAGATCGGCACCGCCGGCGGCACCGGCCACGTCATCGAGTATGCCGGCGAGGTGTTCCGCGACATGTCGATGGAAGGCCGCATGACGGTGTGCAACATGTCGATCGAGGGCGGCGCGCGCGCCGGCATGATCGCCCCCGACGAGAAGACCTACGCCTATATCGAGGGCCGCCCGATGGCCCCGAAGGGCAAGGCCTGGGACATGGCGCGCGCCTACTGGGACACGCTGCCGAGCGACGACGGCGCCGAGTTCGACCGCATCGTCCGCCTCGACGGCAACGCGCTGCCGCCGATCGTCACCTGGGGCACCAGCCCGGAGGACGTGATCTCGATCACCGGCGCCGTGCCCGATCCCGAAGAGATCGCCGATGAGCACCGCCGCGAGGCCAAGCGCCGGGCGCTCGCCTATATGGGCCTGACGCCGGGCACGAAGATCACCGACATCCGCCCCCAGCGCGTCTTCATCGGCTCCTGCACCAACTCGCGCATCGAGGATCTGCGGGCGGCGGCGAAGATCATCGAGGGCCACACGGTCCATCCCGACGTCAACGGCATGGTCGTGCCGGGCTCCGGCCTCGTTAAGGAACAGGCGGAATCCGAGGGCCTCGACGAGATCTTCAGGGCCGCCGGCTTCGACTGGCGCGAGCCGGGCTGCTCCATGTGCCTGGCGATGAACGCCGACAAGCTGGCCCCGGAAGAGCGCTGCGCCTCGACCTCGAACCGCAACTTCGAGGGCCGCCAGGGCTTCAAGGGGCGCACCCACCTGGTCTCGCCAGAAATGGCGGCCGCCGCGGCGATCGCCGGCCATTTCGTCGACGTGCGCGAGTGGCCGAAGGCGGTCTGAACGCCATACCCGATACGCTCCCGGAGCCGCGCGGCGACAATCCTCGCGGCTCCGCGGGCACCCCGGGCCGTGACGCCACGGCCCGCGGTGACGCGACAAATTTGTAACATCCCCTGTCAAACCCGCCACGCCGACACAATTGGCGGCGATTTGACCCCGATCCGTCCACATTTTCGCTTCGATTCGCTTCCATTGCGGCCGGCATCGTTTTCTCGTGACCGGAGACCGACGCGATGCGCGCCGCCGCCCTGTTCCTTGCCTTCGCCCTGACGGCCATCGTCCCGGTCGGCGTGCGCGCCGAACCGATGCACGACCTCGCCGACGGCGGGCGCTATCAGCTCATGGAAGTCAACGACAAGGTCGTGCGGCTCGACACCGAGACCGGCGCCTTCGATCTTTGCCACATGGACGCGGGCGCGTGGTCGTGCACGGTGACCCGTGACCAGCGCGCCGCGCTCGAGGCCCGCATCGCCGAGCTGGCCCGCCGGATCGAGAGCCTCGAGGCCACGGCCCTAGAAACGAACCGCGCGGTTCAGGCCAGCGCCGCCGCGAGCCCGGCCGCTCCGGCCACGGCGAGCCCGGCGACGCCGGGCCCGGTCGTCGTCGAGCAATTGCCGCCGCCCGCGCAGGCCGCCCCCCAGCCCGCACCGGCCACACCGGCCGCGCCGGCCGCGCCGGTCGCCGCGACCACCGAGTTCAGCAAGGTCGCCGATATCGTCCCGCCGGTCGAGGTCGGACGCAGCGCGGGCCGCCCGATGGTGATCGCGCCGGCGGCGCCGGCGCCCGAGAAGCCCGGCCTCGTCGAGCGCCTCGGCAACCTGCTGCCCGATCTCGGCTGGTAGCCGCGGGCTTGCCGCCCCGGCGCCGACACCGTAGCGTCGCCCCATGACCGGTGATCGTCACGACCGCGAGGATGCGCGCCGCGAGAAGGCGCTGAAGGATCTGGAGGACGCCGCCGCCGGGTCCGAGGTGTTCGGCACGTCGGCCTTCGTGCGCCAGGCCGAGAAGGCCAGGGCGCATTTCTCCGGCGCCGACGCCGAGACCGACGACTGGACCGAGGTCTGGGGCCGGCGGATCGGCCGCGGCCTGTCGCTGATCGCTTTTTTCGGCCTCCTCATCTACCTTTCCGTCACCTATCTGTAGGCCCGCATAGGGACGGCAAAGGAGGCAAGGACACCGGCATGGCGCGCGCGAATCCCTTTTCGGTCTGGCAGGACCGGCAGGCACCGACGCTGGATGACGTCCAGCGCATGGCCGCCGACGCCTTCGCCAATCTGCCAGGTGCATTGCGCCAGCTCTGCGGCGACATCGTCATCCAGGTTGCCGAGTTCCCCGAAGACGAGGTGCTCGACGACATGGGACTGGAGACCGCCTACGACCTGCTCGGCCTGTTCCAGGGCACCGGCCTGGCCCATCGCGGCCTGCCGTATACGGGCGAGATGCCCAACATGATCTGGCTCTATCGCCGGCCGCTGATCGACTACTGGGCGGAATCCGAGGAAACCCTCGGCCATCTGGTCACCCATGTGCTGATCCACGAAATCGGCCACCATTTCGGCCTGTCGGACGACGACATGGAGGCGATCGAGGCGCAGGCCCGGGACTGAGCCGGCCCGACCCCGTGACACGGCCCGGCGGCCCGCCCCCGTGGCACGGCAAGCCGGGTTGTTCCGTTTCCCGAAGAATTCTGCTACCCGTCGCCGACAGCGTCTTTTCCTCCGGCCGATCGGGAACAGTTCGAGCGTGCAGATGCCTTATTTGAGAGCCGCGATCCTGGGTGCCGCCGCAACGGCGGTGTTGCTGCTTGCCGGCTGCGGCGTCAAGCCGTCACAGCTCCAGCCACCGGCCGACACCGAGGCCTCCGAGATCCGCGATCCGAACATCAAGAAGGCGCCGCCCAAGGACGGCAAGAAACCGGACACGCCGTTCATTCTCGACGGCCTGCTGATGTAGCGGCCCTTTCGGGCAGCGTACCTGCGGACACAGACCCATGCATCACTTCGATTACCGGCAGGGCGTCCTCCATGCCGAGGACGTGCCGGTGCCAGAGATCGCGGCGGCGGTCGGAACGCCGTTCTACTGCTATTCGACGGCGACGCTGGAACGGCACTACCGCGTCTTCACCGAGGCGCTGGCGGGCGTTCCGGCCATGGTCTGCTACGCCATGAAGGCCAATTCCAACCAGGCCGTGCTCGCCACGCTGGCCCGGCTCGGCGCCGGCATGGACGTGGTCTCCGAGGGCGAATTGCGCCGCGCCCGCGCCGCCGGCATCCCCGGCGAGCGCATCGTCTTCTCCGGCGTCGGCAAGACGGCCCGCGAGCTCGGCCACGCGCTCGACGAGGACATCTACTGCTTCAACATCGAATCCGAGCCGGAACTGGAGCTGCTCTCCGAGATCGCCGCAGCCCGCGGCCAGACGGCGCGCGTCTCGATGCGCATCAACCCGGACGTCGACGCCAAGACCCACCGGAAGATCGCCACCGGCAAGGCGGAGAACAAGTTCGGCATCCCCTGGGCCCGCGCCGTCGACGTCTACGCCCGGGCCGCCGCGCTGCCCGGCATCCGGGTCACCGGCATCGACCTGCACATCGGCAGCCAGATCACCGATCTCGGCCCGTTCGAGGATGCCTTCACCCTGTTGCGGGAGCTGATCGGCACGCTGCGCGCCGAAGGCCACGTCATCGAGCATGTCGATCTCGGCGGCGGGCTCGGCATTCCCTATGTCGCCGGCAACACGCCGCCGCCGCTGCCGGCCGACTACGGCAGGATCATCCATCGGCACCTGGCCGAGCTCGACTGCCGCGTCATCGTCGAGCCGGGCCGGCTGATCGCCGGCAACGCCGGTATGCTCGTCACCAGCGTGATCTACGAGAAGCACGGCGCCGACAAGACCTTCGTGATCGTCGACGCGGCGATGAACGACCTGATCCGCCCGACGCTCTACGAAGCCCATCACGAGATCGTGCCGGTCGCCGAGCCCGCGGCCGACGCCGTGCGGCAGGCCGTCGACGTGGTCGGCCCGGTATGCGAGACCGGCGACTACCTGGCCCACGACCGGCCGCTACCGCCGCTGCAATCCGGCGCGCTGCTCGCGGTCATGTCCGCGGGCGCCTACGGCGCGGTGCAGGCCTCGACCTACAACACCCGCCTGCTGGTGCCGGAAGTGCTCGTGAACGGCGACCGGTTCGCCGTCGTCAGGCCGCGCGGCAGCTATGAGGAGCTGATTGGTCTCGACCGCCTGCCGGACTGGCTATAGCCCGGGTTCAAGACCGGCTTCACGCTGGCGGGTCACGCCGGGGGTTCACAAACGCCTGATTGGCGCCATCTTGCCGTTTGAGACTATGCTGATGCTGTGCCGCGAAAGCGGGCGGGCGCATGTCCGTGACCAGCAGTGTCCGTGACCATATGCCGATCGTGCCCTAGATTAGGGGTCCCGGATCCGGGATATCCCCATTCGGGGCGACGCGACCGGGAAGGATGAACCGTTGGCCGACTCCCGAGACCGGCGCAGCGACGCCGGCGACAAGGCGACATCAGCACGCAGGCTGATCCAGGGCGCGATCCGCCGCGCCGCGGCGGCGATCGCGTTCGAGCGGCTGTGGCCCGCCCTGCTGCCGGCGGTCACCATCGTCGCCGTCTACTGCATCGTCTCCTGGCTCGGCCTGTGGATCTCGGTGCCGCCCTCCATCCGTCTCGGCGGCCTCGCCCTGTTCGTGCTCGCCTTCCTGGCGTCGCTCTGGCCGCTGGCCCGCCTGCGCCTGCCGCGCCCGGGCGAGGCGCGCCACCGGGTCGAGACCGCCACCGGGCTCGCCCATCGCCCGCTCACAGCGCTCGAGGACCGGCTCGCCGGCACCCATCCCTCCGGCGCCGTTGCCGATGCCGCCACCGAACGCCTGTGGACCGCCCACCGGGCGCGCGCCGCCGCCGGCATCGGCCGGCTGTCGGCGGGCATGCCCGCCCCGCGCGTCGCCGCCCGCGATCCCTATGCCCTGCGCGCCATCGTCGTCCTGCTGTTCGTCGTCTCGCTCGCTTGGGCGGGTCCCGACTGGCGCGGCCGCCTGCTGTCGGCCGCCGCCCCTATCGGCCCGGACGAGGCCCAGATCGCCCGCATCGATGCCTGGGTGTCGCCGCCGCGCTATACCAGCCGCCCGCCCGTTCTGCTGACCGGCAGCGGCGCGCGGCCCGAGGAAGGGCTTGGCGCGAACGGCGCCGCACCGGCCCCGATTTCCGTGCCGCAGGGCTCGCAGCTCGTCATCCGCGCGCCCGCCGATGCCGCCGTCGCGGTCGCCGCCGCCTTCGGCACGGCCGAATCGGCGCCTGTGCCCGCCGCCGAGGCCGAAAGCGCGGCCACCGCGCCGGCCGAGTACCAGATCGCCCTGGACGAGAACGGCTCGGTCAGCGTCAGCCTCGACGGACATCAGGCGCTCGGCTGGCGCTTCGAGGTCATCGCCGACCGCCCGCCGTCGATCGCCTTCGCCCATCCGCCCGACTTCACCGCCACCCAGGCCTTGCGGCTGAACTACACCGTCAGCGACGATTACGGCGTCGTCGGCGCGGACGCCCGCTTCGAGCCGCTCGATCCCCGGCTCGCCGACGCCGATCCGCTGGTGCCGCCGCCCGATTTCCCGCTGTCGCTGCCGCAGCTGCGGGCCCGGTCCGGAGCGGCCCAGACCATCAAGGAACTGTCGAGCCATCCCTGGGCCGGCTCCAAGGTGCGGCTGCGCCTGATCGCCCGCGACGACGCCGGCCACGAAGGCCTGAGCGATCCGGTCGAGATCACCCTGCCGCAGCGCCGCTTCTACGAGCCGCTGGCCCGCGCCATCGTCGAGCAGCGCCGCAACCTGGCGCTGGACCGCAATGCCGTGCCGATGGTCGCCGGCGCCCTCGATGCGCTGGCCCTGCAGCCGGAGAAGAATGTCGGCGACTACGGCGTCTATCTGGGCATGCGCTCCGCGTTCTGGCGGCTGCGTGCCGGCGACGGTAGCGAGGAGACCCTGCGCGGCGTGATCGACCAGCTCTGGGAGGTCGCGCTGCAGATCGAGGACGGCGACCTGTCGCTGGCGGCCGAGGACCTGCGCGCCGCCCAGGAACGGCTGATGCAGGCGCTCGAGAACGGCGCCTCCGACGAGGAGATCGAACAGCTGATGGCGGAGCTGCGCGAGGCGCTCGACGAGTTCCTGCGCGAGCTCGCCCAGCGGGCGATGGAGAACCAGGATCAGGCCCAGCAGATGCCGATGGATCCGAACGCCCAGACCTTCAGCCGCAACGACCTGCAGCGGCTGCTCGACGCCATCGAGAACATGGCGCGCTCCGGCGCGCGCGATTCGGCCCGCCAGATGCTGAGCGACCTGCGCAACCTGCTCGAGAACCTGCGCAACGGCCGCATGCAGCCCGGCCAGATGCAGGCAGGCCCGATGGGCGAGATGCTCGACGAGCTCGCCGACCTGATCCGCCGCCAGCAGGAACTGATGGACCAGACCTTCCAGCTCGACCAGCAGGGCCAGCAGCCCGGCCAGGGCCAGGGCGAACGTGGCCAGGGACAACAGGGCGAAGGCCAGCAGGGCCAAGGTGGCAACCAGCTTGGCCAGCTCGGACAGGGCCAGGGCGAGCTGCGCGAGGCGCTGCGCCAGCTGATGGAGAAGCTGAAGGAGCTCGGCGGCCAGCCCGGCAACGAGCTCGGCCAGGCCGGCGAGGCGATGGGCGAGGCCGAACAGTCGCTCGGCCTCGGCGATACCGGCGACGCGCTCGACCAGCAGGGCCGGGCGCTCGACAACCTGCGGCGCGGCGCCCAGTCGATGGCCGAGGCGCTGGCGCAGGGCATGGCGCAGGGCATGGGCATGGGGCAGCCGGGTCCGAACGGCCGCCAGCGCACCGATCCCTTCGGCCGCCCGCTGCGCACCGAAGGCCCGGACTACGGCGTGACGGTCGAGGTTCCCGACGAGATCGACGCCCAGCGCGCACGCGAGATTCTGGAGGAACTGCGCCGCCGCCTGTCGGATCCGCTCCGGCCGCGGCTGGAAAAGGACTATCTGGAAAGGCTGCTCGAGCGGTTCTGACCGTCGGCCATGTCCACCGCGAACACGTCCCGGACCCGGGCGCGGATCTCGGCGAGCGTGAACGGCTTCAGCACCACGTCATGGACGATCTCGTCGAGCCCGTCGGCGCGTTCGCGCTGGTTGGCGTAACCGGTCATCAGCATCACCGGCACCTCCGGCCGCTCCCGCGCCACGTTGAGCGCCAGCGCGATGCCGTCCATCACCGGCATGACGATATCGGACAGGACCAGACCGGCGCCCCGCGCCGGCCCCCGCAACAGGTCGAGCGCCTCGGCGCCGTCCGTCGCCTCCTGGACCGCATAACCGTCGATCTCGAGGGCGCGGCGCACGAAGGTGCGCACGCCGTCGTCGTCGTCGACCAGAAGGACCGTCTCCGTCTGTCCCATGCTCATGTCAGTCGTTGCCCCCGTTGCCATTCTCGGGGGCGCCATCATCCGGGGCACGCTCTTCCACGATGCCAACGAACGGCAGCTCCCGGAACGCGTGCGCCACGTCCATGCCGTAGCCGACAACGAACAGGTCGGGGCAGGTGAAGCCGACGAAATCCGGGTTGATGTCGGCCGCCCGCTTGCCGGGCTTGTCGAGCAGAACGCAGGTCAGGACGGTATCGGCGCCGCGTGCCGCGAGCAGATCCTTGGCATAGGCGAGCGTGCGCCCCGATTCGAGGATGTCGTCGACCAGGATGACGGTGCGGCCCTTCACGTCGCTGTCGATGTCGCGCAGCACCGTGACCCGGCCCGACGATTCGGTGCCGGCGCCATAGCTCGACAGGCTCATGAACTCCACTTCCGGCGACAGGCCGGCGGTATAGAGCGCGCGCAACAGGTCGGCGGCGAAGACGAAGCTGCCCTTGAGGATGGCGATGACCAGCGGCCGCGGCCCGGCGCGGGTGCCGATCTCCTGCGCGATCTCGCCGTTGCGCGCGGCGATCTCCTCCGGCGAGTACAGCACCCGGATGCGATGGCCGCCCCGTTCGATCGTCGTCAATTGCCGAGCTCCACAATCCGTCGGTCGCGCTCCATGAAGCGCAGCTGCAAATCGTCCGCGCCCCGCGGCGGCGAGGCGAGCCGGGTTCGGAAGGTCATCGCCGCGTCCGGGTCGAGCACCCGTTGCCGCGGCTCCAGCGTCCAGGCGTACAGCTCATCGCCGCCGTCGGTCCGCAGCGAGAAGCGCAGCGCCGGCACCGGCATCGTCCGGTCGCGGATGTTGAGGATCTCGCCCTCGATGATCAAAACCGGCACTCCGTCCTCGAAATCGCGCCGCTGCGCGACCTTGCCGAACTCCAGTCCGCGCAGGTTTACCGGAAATCCGATCGCGGAGTACAGACCGGCTGTGGACGGCAGTGTCCGCACCACGTCCTCGCGGTAGTGGAAGGCGGCGACGAGGCCGGCCAGAATGCAGCCGAACACGAACGCCTCGAGGCCGCGTCCGCCGCGCTTCCGGTAGCGGATCCGGGGCCCGTTGCCGGCATGTTTCGCCGCGAATCGGGCGCGCGCCTCCGCGGCGTGCTCGATCGCGTCGAGGTGCGTTTCCCCGGTATCCCCACCGGCGTCAGCGCCGCCGTCGTCGACGATGCGCGCGCCGAGCGGCTCGGCCTGTGATTCGGCATGGGCCCGGTCGCCGGTCTGCGGCTCCTGAACCCGGTCGGCCCGGCTCGGCGGCGGCGGCGCGGCCTTGTCCGGTTCCGGCGGCATGACCACTGGCTCGGATGCATAGGCGACCGCATGCCAGACATTCCGGCACTTGACGCAGCGAACCGAGCGGCCGTCGGGCGGAAACGTCGCACCGTCGACTTCGTAGCTCGTATTGCAGTTCGGACAGGTTATTTTCATAGAAACCCGCGCGCGGCACGGCGAATGTCGCCCGCTCCGGGCGTCCGGCGTGCACGACCACCTCGCCGGATTATGATTAATGAAGCGTTAAGGGCCGGTCTGCGAAGGTTCGCCGATCCGGTCGCGCCAACGGCAGCCCAAGGGCTGCCACCGGCACTGCCCCAACGCCGATCGGGGCCATAAGATCGGCGGGGCCATGAGATTCGGGGCCACAAGATTCGGGCCGGGAGCCTGTGAATTGATCCGTTTCGAAAACGTCGGGTTGCGCTATGGCATGGGGCCGGAGGTCCTGCGCGATGTGTCGTTCGTCATCGACCGCGGCTCGTTCCAGTTCCTGACCGGGCCGTCGGGCGCCGGCAAGACGTCGCTGATGCGGCTGCTGTTCCTGGCGCTGAAGCCCACCCGCGGGCTGATGTCGCTGTTCGACCACGACGTCGCCACCCTGTCGCGCACCGATCTGCCGACGCTGCGGCGCCGGCTCGGCGTGGTGTTCCAGGATTTCCGGCTGCTCGATCATTTGTCGACCTACGAGAACGTCGCCCTGCCCCTGCGCGTAATGGGCAAGGAGGAGACATCCTACCGCACCGACGTCGTCGAGCTTCTGCACTGGGTCGGTCTCGGCCATCGGGTGCACGTCCATCCGCCGGTGCTGTCCGGCGGCGAGAAGCAACGCGCCGCGATCGCCCGCGCGGTGATCACCCAGCCGGAACTGCTTCTGGCCGACGAGCCCACAGGCAATGTCGACCCGACCCTTGCCCGCCGCCTGTTGCGCCTGTTCATGGAGCTGCACAGGCTCGGCACCACCGTGGTGATCGCGACCCACGATATCGGCCTTATGGATCAGTATGATGCACGCCGCTTCGTTCTGAACGAAGGCCGTGTGCATATCTATGACTAGCAAGGAGCGGACCGGCTGACATGGCCCTTCCGGCGGAACGCGACGACCTGAACGACGAGACCGACCGGTCCGATGTCTACGACGGCTTCGGTCCCGCCGCCGCGATCGTACCCGCCTCCGGCGTCTCCGGCCGGGCGCTGTTCTTCGTGCTCGCCATCATGTCGTTCCTGGCCTGCATCACCGTCGGCACCGTCACCGTCATCGCCTCCGCCGCCGCCGACTGGCGTTCCGACATCTCCGGCGAGATCACGGTGCAGATCCGCCCCCTCGATGGCGTCGACACGCTGGCCGCCATCGACAAGGCGCTCGCCGTCATCCTCGAGACGGACGGCATCGAGTCCGCCCGGGCGCTGTCGGAACAGGAGCTGCGCGACCTGCTCGAGCCCTGGCTCGGCGCCGGCGTCGATCTGGAGGAGCTGCCGGTGCCGCGCCTGATCGTCGTCGAGATCGACCGCGCCGCGCCGCCGGACTTCGTCGAACTGCGCCAGCGCCTGACCGGCGCCGTGCCGGCGGCGAGCCTCGACGATCACCAGCTCTGGCAGGGCCGGCTTGCGGTGATGGCCAACACGCTGGCGGTCAGCGGCGCCGCGATCCTCGTCCTGGTCCTGGTCGCCACGGTGCTGTCGGTCGTGTTCGCCACCCGCGGCGCCATGGCCACCAACCGCGACATCGTCGAGGTCCTGCATCTGGTCGGTGCCAAGGAAGCGTTCATCGCCCACGAGTTCGAGCGCCATTTCCTGCGGCTGGGCTTTCGCGGCGGACTTGCCGGCGGCATCGCCGCCACTATCGCCTTCGCCGCGATCCGCTGGATTTCGGCCCAGTTCACCGCGACACCGGCCGGCGACCAGTTCGACGCCCTGTTCGGCGGCATCTCGATCGGCTGGGCCGCCTTCGTCGGGATCGCCCTCACCGTCCTGCTGGTGGCCGCCCTGACGGCGATGAGCTCGCGGCTCACCGTCTTCCATTTCCTGAAGGTTTTCGACTAGGAGCTTGGAGAACATATGAATCACGGTCCACCGCGGCTCTTGCCGTGGCCACGCCGCATTTCTTAGTATCCTCCGGGGACGGAATGATAGACAGCGACCGCAGCGAACTGCCTTTGCAGGGTGCCGACCGGGCAGGTCCGGCGCACGGTGTTCGCGCGCCCAGGCGGCATGGCGGGCGTCGTATCGCCTCGGTGGCGATCGGCGGCCTTCTGATCGGCGCCGTCATCGCGTTCACCATCGGCTTCGTCCATTTCGTCCTCAATGTCGGGGCGATCGAGACGCCGCGCGCCGCCGAACGGGCTGACGCCATCGTCGCGCTGACCGGCGGTGCCGACCGCATAACCTACGCGATCCAGCTCCTGGGCGAGGGCCGTGCCCGGCGCCTGCTCATTTCCGGCGTTCATCCCAGCACCTCGCGCGAGACGCTCGCCAGCATCACGCCGGGCCGGGCGCAATTGTTCGATTGCTGCGTCGATCTCGGCCACGCCGCGCTGAACACCGTCGGCAACGCCAAGGAGGCGCGCAACTGGGCCCGCTACAACGGCTTCACCTCGCTCATCGTCGTCACCTCCAGCTACCATCTGCCGCGCAGCCTCAACGAGATCAGCCGCGAGATGCCGGAGGCCCGCCTGATTCCCTATCCGGTCGTCACCGATCAGATGAAGGTGGGGGACTGGTGGCACAATCCCGGCACCACGCGGCTGCTGCTGGCCGAATACGTCAAATACCTGATGTCGATGGCGCGTCTGCGGCTCGGCGGCCCCGACACCTCGCTCGAGGCCGTGCGCGCCGCCGCCTCCGGCGCCGGCGGCTGAGCGCCGGTCGGCGGCGGTTCTCGAAGGCATTCCGCGTGGCCCTGCGCTCGATCCTCTTCAACCTGGCCTTCTATGCCAATCTCGTCCTGTGGATGGTCGTCTGCCTGCCGCTGATCTTGCTGCCGCGCCGGGCGCTGCTGCCGTTCATGCACGCCTGGGCGAAAAGCTCGATCTGGCTGCTGCGCGTCGTCGCCGGCACGCGGCTGGAAGTCCGCGGCGCGCCGCAGCGGTTCGACGGGCCGCTGCTGGTCGCCGCCAAGCATCAGTCGCTGTTCGAGACCTTCGCGCTGCTGCACTGCTTCGCCGACCCCGCCTTCATCCTGAAGCACGAACTGACCCGCATTCCGCTGTTCGGCTGGTGGATCACCAGGATCGGCATGATCGCGGTCAGGCGCGACAAGGGCGCGCGGGCGCTGAAGGACATGGGCCGCGACGCGCGCGTGCAGGCGGAGTCCGGGCGCCAGGTGCTGATCTTTCCCGAAGGCACGCGCCGCGCCCCCGGCGACGATCCCGCCTACAAGGTCGGCGTCGTGCTGCTCTACCAGGAAATGGGCGTTCCCTGCCTGCCGGTGGCGCTCAATTCCGGGCTCTACTGGCCGCGCCGCAAATGGCAGCGCTATCCGGGCACGATTCTCGTGGAGTTCCTGGAGGTGCTGCCCGCCGGCCTGCCGCGCAAGGAGTTCCTGGCGCGGCTGGAAACCGCGATCGAGACCGCGTCGGACCGGCTGCTTGTCGAGGCTGCGCGGGCGCCCCACCCGCCGCCGCTGCCGGAGACGGCCAGGAAACGGCTCCAGGCCATCGGCGAGGCCGAGGCCCGGTAGCCACCGGCAAATCCATCACGAACCTCTGCATGGGAGTGCGCACATGAGCGAATTGACCGGAAAGGCCGCGATCGTAACGGGGGCAAGCCGCGGCATCGGCGCCGCCGCAGCACGGGAACTGGCCAGACGCGGGGCCGCCGTCGTGCTGGCGGCGCGTTCGAGCCGGGAGATCGCGGGCGTCGCGGAGGACATCGTCGAAAACGGCGGCAGGGCGATCGCCTGGACATGCGACGTCTCGCGCTATTACAGCGTCGTCGATACCGTCGAGACCTGCCGCAACGAGTTCGGCCGCCTCGATATCCTCGTCAACAATGCCGGCGTCATCGAGCCGATCGCCCGGATCGCCGACTCCGACCCGGCGAACTGGGCGGACGCCGTCGACGTCAACCTGATGGGCGTCTACCACGGCCTGCGCGCCGCCATTCCGGTGATGCAGGCGCAGGGAGGCGGCACCATCGTCAACATCAGCTCGGGCGCGGCCACCAGCCCGCTCGAGGGCTGGAGCCATTACTGCGCGACGAAGGCGGCTGTGCTGTCGCTGACCGGATGCGCCGACAAGGAATACCGCGACCACGGCATCCAGGTCGTGGGCCTCAGCCCCGGCACGGTGGCGACCGACATGCAGGTCGCCATAAAGGCCTCGGGCATCAACCCCGTCAGCCAGCTCGACCCCTCGGTGCACATTCCCGCCGAATGGGTTGGCCAGGCGATCGCCTGGCTGTGCGAGGGCGGCGCGGCCGACTTCCTCGGCACCGACGTCTCGCTTCGCTCCGAGGACATCCGCAAGGCGGTCGGCCTGCCGGTGGCATAGGGCCGGTCCCGGATCGCGCGAGGGGCCGGGACACCAAATCGGCCCCTTTCGGCCGGCCCACGGGGCCTTTTGCGGTGGCGCGGCCGGTACAAACCGGGAACATTCATTGACCTTAAACGTCTTTGGCCCGATATTGGTGAGGTCGGGAACAGCGTCCCGACGCGCGATGAGTGTTCGACATGGCCCGCAGGACATCCGGCGGCGACGCCCGCAACCCGCCGCCGACCGATCCACCGCCGACCGACCCGCCGCCGATCGCCCCATCGCCCATCGCGGGCGAGATCTGGGACATGAAGTACCGCCTGCGCGACGAGAGCGGCGCGCCGGTGGAGAAGACTGTGTCCGACACCCTGCGCCGCGTCGCCGATGCGGTCGCCGCGGCGGAACCGGCGAAATCCCGCAGGACCTGGGCGAAGCGCTTCCGCGAGACGCTTGAATCCGGCGCCTTCCTGCCGGCGGGCCGCATCCTCGCCGGCGCCGGCACCGGCCGCAAGGTGACGCTGTTCAACTGCTTCGTCATGGGCGCGATCCCCGACGACCTCGACGGCATCTTCACCAATCTGCGCGAGGCCGCGCTGACCATGCAGCAGGGCGGCGGCATCGGCCACGACTTCTCGACGCTGCGGCCGAAGGGCGCGCTGGTGAGGTCGATCGGCGCCGACGCCTCCGGCCCGGTGAGCTTCATGGAGGTCTGGGACGCCATGTGCCGGACTATTCAGTCGGCCGGCCACCGGCGCGGCGCCATGATGGGCACGCTGCGCTGCGATCATCCCGACATCGCGCTGTTCATCGACGCCAAGGCCGACGCCGCAAGGCTCAGGATGTTCAACCTCTCAGTCCTCGTCACCGACGCCTTCATGACGGCGGTCGAGGCCGACGCGGACTGGGACCTCGTCTTCGCCGGCACGGTGTACCGGACGGTCCGGGCGCGGGCGCTGTGGGACCGCATCATGCGCTCGACCTACGATTATGCCGAGCCCGGCGTGATCTTCATCGACCGGGTGAACGCCGAGAACAATCTCGCCTATTGCGAGACGATCCATGCCACCAACCCCTGCGGCGAGCAGCCGCTGCCGCCCTATGGCGCCTGCCTGCTCGGGTCGGTCAACCTGGCCCGCCTGGTCGTCGATCCGTTTGACGAGACCGCCCGCCTCGACACCGGCCGGTTGGCGGAGACGGTCGCCGTCGCCATCCGCTTCCTCGACGATGTCGTCGACATCTCGGGCTATCCGCTGGAGGCGCAGGCGAAGGAGGCCAAGGCCAAGCGGCGCCTGGGGCTCGGCGTCACCGGGCTTGCCGACGCGCTGGCCATGCTCGGCCTCGTCTATGGCCGCGAAGACGCTGCGAAGGCTGCTGGCGACTGGATGCGCATCATCCAGAATGCGGCCTATCGCGCGAGCGCGGAGATCGCCGCCGAGAAGGGCTGTTTCCCGCTGTTCGACAGGACGCAGTACCTGAAGAGCCCGACGGTCGCCCGCCTCGACCCGGATGTGCGCGCGGCGATCCGCGCGAACGGCCTGCGCAACTCGCACGTCACCTCGATCGCCCCGACCGGCACCATCTCGCTCTTTGCCGACAACGTCTCCTCCGGCGTCGAGCCGATCTTCTCGCTGTCCTACCGCCGGACCGTGCTGATGCCGGACGGCAGCCGCCGCGACGAGGAGGTGAGCGACTATGCCTGGCGCCTCTACCGGGCCAGGGCCGGCGGGGACGCGGCGGCCGCGCCCCCGGAGGCCTTCGTCACCGCCCAGACGCTCGATCCCGAAGCCCATCTCAGGATGCAGGCGGCGCTGCAGCCCTATGTCGATTCCTCGATTTCCAAGACCATCAACGTGCCGCGCGAGATCTCCTTCGAGGCCTTCAAGGACGTCTATGCTCGCGCCTACGCGCTGGGCCTGAAGGGCTGCACCACCTACCGGCCGAACCCGGTGACCGGCTCCGTGCTCAGCGTCGGCGAGGCGGTGCCCGCCGAGGGGGTGCCCGCCGAAGACAAGCAGGCGAGCCTGCCGCTGCCCGCCCCCGCGGTGCCCGTGGCGGGGCGGGAGGCGGAGCCCGCGGTTCCGCCCGAGGGCGCGGCCGTCGTGCGCCTGACCGAACCCCTGAAGCGCGACACGATCCTGCCGGGCTTCACCTACAAGCTGCGCTGGCCCGACACCGAGCACGCCTTCTACATCACCATCAACGACATCATCCGCGACGGCCGCCGCCGCCCCTTCGAGATCTTCATCAACTCGCGCAATGTCGAGCACTACGCCTGGACGGCGGCGCTGACGCTGCTGATCTCCGCCGTGTTCCGGCGCGGCGGCGACGTGTCCTTCATCGTCGACGAGTTGAAGGCCGTGTTCGATCCGCGCGGCGGCCACTGGATGAACGGCCGCTACGTGCCGAGCCTGCTCGCCGCCATCGCCGACGTCATCGAGAAGCACATGATCGACATCGGCTTCCTGGCGCCCTCACGGATCGGGACGGGCGCGCATCGCGGCGACCCGGGCGACAAGGACGCGCAAGCCGTGGTTCCCGAAGGCGCCGGCGCCACCTGCCCGCGCTGCGGTCATCCCAGCCTCTACCATCGCGAGGGCTGCCTCGCCTGCCTCGACTGCGGCTATTCGAAGTGCGCGTGACGGTCTGGTGAGGCTGGTATCACGTTTCGCCGAATTCCTGTGCGGTCGTGCCCGGACGCGTCCCGGCAATGACATGGAGTGGACGGAGCGATCTCTGCCCCGCCCTTCCCTGAGCCACCTGACGATTGACTCCGCCGCCAAACGGTGGAATCCATATTAGAACAAACATAGAACATTTGCCTTGTCACCGGGCGGCGACACCGCTCGCCCGGAACGGAGACCCATTGTGTCGAGCGCACCCGAACCCGATGCCCCGCCCGATGGCGACGCTGTTGCCGGTCGCGCGCTGACCGATCGCAACACCGTTGCCGATATCGGCGCCCTGCGCGCGCGCATCGCGCGGCTGGAGGCCGGATCCGCCCCCGGCGCGGCCGGGGCGCGCGCATCCGTCGCGCCGTCGGTGCCGCTCGGGGCCGCGGAGCTGGACGCCGTGCTCGGCGGTGGCCTGCGGCGCGGCGCGCTGCACGAGGTCCGCTCGGCGGATGCCGACGGGCCGCTTGCCTTCGGCTTCGCCCTGGCGCTCGCCGGCCGCCTCGCCGCGAACCGGCCAGCTTTGATCGTCACCACCGTCGACGGCGCCGGCGAATGGGGCCGACCCTACGGGCCGGGGCTCGCCGCCTTCGGCCTCGATCCGGACGGGCTGCTCTTCGTCGAGACGCGCCGACCGCGCGAGGCGCTGTGGGCGGCGGAGGAAGGGCTTGCGAGCCGGGCGCTGTCGGCCGTCGTCGCCGAAATCCGCGGCGACCCGGCCACCGTCGACCTGACCGCGACGCGGCGGCTGGCGCTCCGGGCCGCCCGGAATGGCGGCACCGCGCTGCTCGTGCGCCCCGGCACCATGGACGGCCTGAGCGCGGCGCGCACCCGCTGGCGCATCGAGCCCCTCGCCCTGGCCGGACCGGATACCGCCGCGTTCGCCCTGCCCCCACCCGCCTGGGCGGTCGATCTCGAACGCAACGCCACCCGCCCCGGCGGCCGCTTCGCCCTGACCTGGAGACCCGATGAACGCCTCTTCGCTTCCGCCGACGCCGGAGACATCAGGCCGGCGCTTCCTCGCCCTGCGCCTGCCGCGCCTGCCGGTGGAGCGACTCGGAAGGGAACCGTCGCGCAGGACACCACCGTCCTCCGCTTCCGCCGAACCGGCTAGCCTGTCGGGCGCGGGACCGCGTGCCACGATCGCGACCGTCGGCAACGCCACCCGGCTGACGGCGATCGACACGGCCGCCGCCGATGCCGGCCTCGAGCCCGGCCTGACGCTGGCCGACGCCCGCGCGCGCGTGCCGGCGCTGGACGCCGTCGAGGCCGATCCCGACGGCGACCGCCGCGCGCTCGAAGCCCTCGCCGAATGGGCCGGGCGCTATACCCCGCTCGTCGCCCTCGACGCCCCCGGCGGGACAAGCGGCCTCGTCCTCGACATCAGCGGCTGCGCCCATCTGTTTGGCGGCGAACAAGCGTTGCTCGGCGACCTGACGGGACGCCTCGAAGGGCGCGGCCTCACGGTGCAGGCGGCCGTCGCCGACACACCCGCCGCTGCCCGTGCCGTGGCCAGGACGGCATCCGGCACGGTCGTCCCGCCGGGCGGCAACGCGCGCGCCGTCGCCGGGCTGCCGGTGGCGATGCTCGACGCCGAACCGGAAGCCGTCTCGATGCTGGAACGGCTCGGCCTGAAGCGCATCGGCCAGCTCGTCGACATGCCGCGATCCACCCTGGCCGCCCGCTTCGGCGCGGACCTGCTCACGCGTCTCGACCGCGCGCTCGGCCGCGCCGACGAGCCGCTGTCGCCGCTCAGGCCGCCACCGGTCTTCCTCGTCGAGCGCGTCTTCGCCGAGCCGATCCGGCTTGTCGAGGATATCGAGCGGGTGGCGCGGGCGCTTGGCGAGGGCCTCGCCGAGCCGCTGTCGCGGCACGGCCAGGGCGCGCGGCGGCTGGCGCTCACCCTGTTCCGCGTCGACAACAAGGCCTTCCGCATCGCGGTGGGCCTGAGCCGGGCAAGCCGCGACCCCGCCCGCATGGCCGGCCTGCTGATTGAGCGCCTGGGCACCTTCGAGCAGGATCTCGATACCGGCGAGGGCATCGAGCGCGTCCGCCTCGCCGCCGAGGCCGTGGAGCCGTTGCAGGCCGCCCAGACCGCCGCCGGCGATCTCGCCGGAGAAAGCAGGGCGGAGGATGCCGAGGCGCTCGCCCGCCTCGCCGACCGGCTGACCGCCCGGCTCGGCCACACCCGGGTGGTGCGGCTGGTGCGTCACGACAGCCATATCCCCGAGCTTGCGGTCTCGGCACGCCCCGCCGTGGCCGGGGTCGGAGCAGGCGCCGCCCTATGGCCGCAGCCCGCCGCCGGGTGCGATCTCGGCCCCGGGCACGGCTCCGGAGACGACCCCGGGCGCGCGCCGGACCGGCCGCTGCGCCTGCTCGACCGGCCCGAACCCATCGAGGCGATCGCCGAGATACCGGACGGGCCGCCGGTGCGCTTTCGCTGGCGCCGCGTGCTGCGCCGCGTCGCGCGCATCGAGGGACCGGAGCGCATCGCCCCGGAATGGTGGGCCCCGAAACTGTTCAACGGCGAGGCCGAGGCGCTCACCCGCGACTATTTCCGCGTCGAGGACGAGGAGGGCCGCCGCTACTGGGTCTATCGCGCGGGCTTGTACGACCGCGAGGTGGTGACGCCGCGCTGGTATCTGCACGGGCTGTTCGGATGATGGCGCCGCCCTATGCCGAGCTTGCCGCGGCCACCAACTTCTCCTTCCTGCGCGGCGCCTCGCATCCCGAAGAGCTGGTCGACCGCGCCGCCGCGCTGGGGCTGGCCGCCCTCGGCATCGCCGACCGCAATTCGCTCGCCGGCGTGGTGCGCGCCCATGTGGCGGCGAAGGAGCGCAACCTCCGCATCGTCGTCGGCACCCGTCTCGTGTTCTGCGACGGCACCCCCGATATCCTCGCCTGGCCGCAGGACCGCGCCGCCTATGGCCGGCTGTGCCGGCTGCTCACTGTCGGCAACCGCCGCGCCGACAAGGGCGATTGCCGGCTGACGCTCGCCGATCTGTCGGAATGGGGTGAAGGGATCCTTCTGGCGGTGGTTCCCGGCGGCTCCAGTTACGACGGCTTATCTTTATTTGGAGAAAAAAAGACGCCGGCTAAAAATAAACTTTCTTTGCTCGAGACTACACTGCGGGAACTGGTCCGGCGCTTCCCCGGTGCCGTGCATCTCGCCGCCCGCTTTGCCTATGACGGCGATGACCGCAGAAAACTGGCGTTTCAGGCCGATCTCGCCGCGCGTTGCGGCACACCGCTGCTTGCCATCAACGACGTGCTCTATCATGCGCCGGGCCGCCGCCATCTGCAGGACGTAGTGAGCTGCATCCGAAATCACACGCCAATTCATAAAGCCGGCTTATTGCTTACGGCCAATGCCGAACGGTTCCTCAAGCCGCCGGCCGAGATGGCTCGTCTGTTCCGGAACTATCCCGAAGCCATCTCACAAATTTCCATAGTACTTAGCCATATATCTTTTTCTCTCGACGAACTGCGCTACGCCTATCCGGACGAACCCACCGGCACCGATCCGACGCCGCAGGCGGCACTGATCCGCCTGACCGAGGAAGGCGCCAGGCAGCGCTATCCCGATGGAACGCCCAATAAAGTACGCCACCTAATCGAATACGAGATCAAACTGATCGGCGAGCTCGACTACGCCCCCTATTTCCTCACCGTCCACGACATCGTCCGCTTCGCCCGCGCGCGCGGCATCCTCGCGCAGGGCAGGGGCTCGGCGGCCAATTCCGCCGTCTGCTTCTGTCTCGGCATCACCGAGGTCGATCCCGCCCGCATGGACCTGCTGTTCGAGCGCTTCATCTCGGCGGAACGGCGCGAGCCGCCCGATATCGACGTCGATTTCGAGCACGAGCGCCGCGAGGAGGTGATCCAGTACATCTACGAGAAGTACGGCCGCGCGCGCGCCGGCCTCGCCGCCACCGTCACCAGCTACCGCGCCCGCTCGGCGGTGCGCGAGGTCGGCAAGGCCTTCGGCCTGTCGGAGGATGCCGTCGGCGGGCTCGCCGGCGCGATCTGGGGCTGGTCGGACTCCGCGATCACCGAGACGGACGTGCGCCGCCGCGGCCTCGACCCCGCCGATGCCGCGCTGGCAAAGATGCTGGCGCTGTCGCGCGAGATCGTCGGCTTTCCCCGCCATCTCTCCCAGCATGTCGGCGGCTTCGTCATCACCAGGGACCGGCTCGACGAGACCGTGCCGATCCAGAACGCGGCGATGAAGGACCGCACCGTCGTCGAATGGGACAAGGACGATCTCGACGCGCTGGGCATCCTGAAGATCGACGTGCTGGGCCTGGGCATGCTGACCTGCGTGCGCAAGGCCTTCGACATGCTTAGGCGCCACTACGGCCGCGACCTGACGCTCGCCACCATCCCCGCCGAGGACCCCGCCGTCTACCGCATGCTGCAGCGGGCCGATTCCATCGGCGTCTTCCAGGTCGAGAGCCGCGCCCAGATGACTATGCTGCCACGGCTGAAGCCGGCGAATTTCTACGATCTCGTCATCGAGGTCGCGATCGTCCGGCCGGGCCCGATCCAGGGCGACATGGTGCACCCCTATCTGCGCCGCCGCCAGGGCCTCGAGCCGGTCGCGTTCCCGGCCCCGTCGCCCGAGCACGGCCCGCCCGACGAACTGGAAAAGGTACTCGGCAAGACGCTGGGCGTCCCCCTGTTCCAGGAGCAGGCGATGCGGATCGCCATCGTCGCCGCCGGCTTCACCCCATCGGAGGCCGACCGCCTGCGCCGCGCCATGGCCACCTTCCGCCGGGTCGGCACCATCGGCACGTTCCAGGCCAAGATGGTCGAGGGCATGGTCCGGCGCGGCTACGACCGCGACTTCGCCGAGCGCTGCTTCCGCCAGATCGAGGGCTTCGGCGAATACGGCTTCCCGGAGAGCCACGCGGCGAGCTTCGCCCTGCTGGTCTACGCCTCGGCCTGGCTCAAGTGCCACTACCCCGATGTCTTCGCCGCCGCGCTGCTCAACAGCCAGCCGATGGGCTTCTACGCCCCGGCCCAGATCGTCCGCGACGCCATCGAGCACGGCGTCCGCGTCCGCCCCGTCGACATCAACCTGTCCGGCTGGGACAACACGCTGGAACCCGAGGGCCCGGACACGCCGGACGAACATCTCGTGCCGCCACCCCCCTCTCCATCTCTCCCCCGCAAGGGGGGAGAGGGGCATATGCCGCCCGGCGATCCCGAAATTGCATCCCCGACGGACGCTGCTGGTCAGGGCATGAGTGAGATGCCCGCCACCATCGGCGACGCGGAACCCCCTCCCCCCGTGCGGGGGAGGGACGGGGAGGGGGGTCGCGAAGGCGGGGCCGCAAGTCCCGACTTCGCAGCGCATGGCCACGCCCGCTCCGCCGCGGCGCGTCTCCACCCCCTGCACGCCGACATGCGCGCCGATATCTGGTCGGACCACGCGATCCGGCTCGGCCTGCGGCAGATAAAGGGGATCGGCGAGGAGGAGGCGCGGCTGATCGAGGAGAAGCGCGGCGCGGGCTACGATTCGCTGCGCGACCTGTGGCTCAGGACCGGCCTGCCGGCCAGGACGATCGAACGGCTCGCCGATGCCGACGCCTTCCGCTCGATCGGCCTCGACCGACGCGCCGCGCTGTGGGCGGCGCGCGGCCTCGACAGGGGGCCTGCCGCCGGCGGAAAGACCGGACGCCTGCCGCTGTTCGAGGCGGCCGATCACGCGGAGCTGCGCCGCGAGCCGGATGTCGACCTGCCGCCGATGCCGCTCGGCGAGCAGGTGGTCAACGACTACCGCTTCCTCAAGCTCTCCCTGAAGGCGCACCCGACGAGCTTCCTGCGCCAGCGTCTCGCCCGTCTCGGCGCGGTGCGCCACGAGACCCTGCGGGCGACGCGGCCGGGCCGGCGGCTGACGGTCGCCGGCCTCGTGCTGGTGCGCCAGCGGCCGGGCTCGGCCAGGGGCGTCATCTTCATGACGCTGGAGGACGAGACGGCGGTCGCCAACGTCATCGTCTGGCCGAAGGTGTTCGAGCGCTTCCGCGCGCAGGTGATCGGCGCGCGCCTGATCGCCGCCACCGGGCGCCTGCAGAACGAGCAGAACGTCATCCACCTGGTCGCCGAGCGCATCGACGACCTGACGCCGCTGCTCGCCACCCTCGGCGACGACGGCACCGACCTGGAGGCGCTCGCCCGCTGCGACGAGGTGCGCCGGCCGGTTCCCGACATCCACGAGAAGGTCGCCCGCCGCTCCCGCCTCGGCCGGCTGCTCGCCGACGCGCCCGAGCTTGGCGGCGATCTGGAGAAACTCGCCCGGGCGACCCACGCCGTCCTGCCCAAGGGACGCAATTTCCACTGAAGCCGAGATTCAATCCGTCGCCAACTCGGACTAGGCTGCCAGCCGCCACAAATCCGGACCGCCCGCATGCGCCTTGCCACCTTCAACATCGAGAACCTCGGCAGCGACGACGACGATGCCGCCCCGATCGAGGAGCGCATCGCGGTGCTGAGGCCCCAGCTCGAGCGGCTGCGCGCCGACATCCTCTGCCTGCAGGAGATCAACGCCAAGAAGAAGGTCGCCGGCGTGCGCCGGCCGGTCGACCTGGTCCGCCTGATCGAGGGCACCGCCTACGCCGACTACACGCTCGACATCACCGCCGGGCTCAAGGGCAAGGGGCCGGCCGACGTCCACAATCTGGCGATCCTCTCGCGCTACCCCGTGCTGGAGCGCGAGGAGATCCGCCAGTCGCTGGTGACGCCGCCGACCTGGATCCGCACCACCGCCGAGCCGTGTGACACCGCGCCCTTCCCGGTCGGCTGGGACCGGCCGATCCAGCGCCTCGTCGTGGAACTGCCGGGCGGCACGCCACTCACGGTCTTCAACCTCCACCTGCGCGCGCCGCTGGCCGCCGCGGTGCCGGGGCAGAAATCCGGCCCCTTCGCCTGGAAATCGATATCCGGCTGGGCCGAGGGCTTCTTCCTGGCGGCCATGAAACGCAGCGGCCAGGCGCTGGAGCTGCGGCTGGCGGTCGAGCGGATCTTCGATGCCGATCCCGACGCCCTGATCGCGGTCTGCGGCGACTTCAACGCCGAGGATCACGACACCGCCCTGCGCATCGCCTGCGCGGCGGAGGACGATACCGGCTCGGGCCGCCTGGCGAGCCGGGTGCTGACGCCGGTGGAGCGCGGGCTTGCCGCCGATCGCCGCTTCACCGTGCTCCATCACGGCCGGCCGCAGGTCCTCGACCACATCCTGGCCAGCCGCGCCCTGTTCGGCCATCTCGACGAGGTCCGGATCCACAACGAGATGCTGGCGGACGAGCTCGTCGCCTTCGGCCGCATCGCGCAACCGCCGGAATCGCTGCACGCCCCGATGGTCGCGGAATTTTCGCTTTAGACGAACGGCATGGAGGTGCCCGGATCAAGTCCGGGCATGACGTGCAAAGGGCGCGAGCGCCTAGCCATCCCCCACGTCATTGCCGGGCATGACCCGGCAATCTCGGGCCGTATCACGCGCCTTCGCCGTGGAATTCGGCCTCTACGCGAACCACACGCGGCCGGTCCTGTGGCACGGCGCCCCCGGCGCCACGGACCGCGTGCCCTGGACTTGATCCAGGGCCCAGGCGACCGTGCCGCGCAACTCTCCCCTTGATACAGGCCCGTCCCTATGCCGCCTGCGCCGCCTTGAGCGCCTGCCAGACCCGTTCCGGCGTCATCGGCATATCGATATGCGTGATGCCGGCGGCGCGGTGCAGCGCGTCGACGACGGCATTGACCACCGCCGGGCAGGCACCGATGGTGCCTGCCTCGCCCGCGCCCTTCATGCCCAGAAGGTTGGTCTTGCACGGCACGTTGCGGGTCTCGAAGCCGATGTCCGGGATCACGTCGGCGCGCGGCAGGGCGTAGTCCTGCAGGGTCGCCGACAGAAGCTGGCCGCTCTCGTCGAAGACCGTGCGCTCCAGCATCGCCTGGCCGATCCCCTGGGCGATGCCGCCATGCACCTGGCCGGCGAGCAGCATCGGATTGAGCAGCACGCCGAAATCGTCGACCACCGTGTAGGAGACGATGTCGATATGGCCGGTGTCCGGATCGACCTCGACCTCGACCACATGGGTGCCGTTCGGATAGGTTGCCTCCGGCGGCGCCCAGCTGTCGGTCTCCTTCATGTCGTCGCCGTCCGCCGCCGCCTTTTCCGCGACCTCGGCGAAGCCCACCGCCCGGTCGGTGCCGGCGATGCGGATCGTGCCGTCGAGGAATTCCAGGTCGCCGACCGCGCTTTCCAGCATGTCGGCCGCCTTCGCCTTGATCCGCTCGCCGAGATTGACGGCGGCCACCGAGACCGCCGCGCCGCCGACCGGGATCGACCGCGACCCGCCGGTGAACGAGCCGTGCTCATAGGCATCCGAGTCGCCCTGCACCACGGAGATGTTCTGCGGATCGAGGCCGAGGCGTTCGGCGACGATCTGGGCATAGGCGGTGACGTGGCCCTGGCCCGTCGACTGGGTGCCGACGAAGACCGTGACGCCGCCGTCCCCGTTGAGCGCGACGCGGGCGGTTTCCGCCGCGCCGCCCGAGCAGGCCTCGATATAGGTGGCAAGGCCGATGCCGCGCAGCTTGCCGGCCTTCCGGCTCGTCCGCAGGCGCGCGTTGAAGCCAGTCCAGTCGGCCTGCGCCATCGCCTGGCGCAGGTGGCCGTCGAATTCGCCGGAATCGTAGACCTTGCCGGTCGGCGTCTTCCACGGCATCGCCGAGGGCGTGACGAAGTTCTTGCGGCGCAGGGCGTCCGGCTTGATGCCGAGCTCGCGCGCAGCCTTGTCGACCAGCCGCTCGATCATGTAGGCGGCCTCCGGCCGGCCCGCGCCGCGATAGGCGTCGGTCGGCACCGTGTTGGTGTAGACGCCGCGCACCCGCCCGTGGACGGCCTTGAACCGGTAGAGGCCGGGGATCATGCCTGCGCCGACATAGGGAACGAACGGCCCGAACTGGGCGAGATAGCCGCCCATGTTGGCCAGCGTGTCGACCCGCAGGCCCAGGAACCGGCCCTTGGCGTCGAGCGCCAGCTCCGCCCTGGTGAGGTTGTCGCGGCCGTGGCTGTCGGCGAGGAAATGCTCGCTGCGGTCGCTGATCCAGGTCACCGGCCGGCCGATCATCTCGGCGGCCACCAGCACCAGCGGATATTCCCGGTAGACGAACAGCTTGGTGCCGAAGCCGCCGCCGGTATCCGGCGTGATGATGTGGAACCGTTCCTTGTCGGCCTTGAAGATCATCCCGGCGAGGACGGTCTTGACCAAGCCGACGCCCTGCGAGCCGCAGATCAGTGTGTAGCGTTCGCTCTGCGGATCGTAGCTGCCGATCGCCCCGCGCGGCTCCATGTAGTTGGTGACGAGCCGGTTGTTGACCAGCTCCAGCGTGACGATCCTGTCCGCCTTGGCGAAGGCGGCGTCGGTCGCGTCCTTGTCGCCGACATGGGCGTCGTAGGCGATGTTGTTCTTGCGCGTCGGCCAGATCTGCGGCGCGCCGTCCTTCAGCGCCGCGGCCATGTCGGCCACCGCGGGCAGCTCCTCGTAGTCGACCATCAGCGCCTCGGCGGCGTCCCGCGCCTCCGCCGGCGTGCGCGCGACGACCATTGCCACCGCGTCGCCGACATAGCGCACCGTGTCGATCGCCAGGATCGGGAACGGCGGCACCTCGAGCTTGGAGCCGTCGGAATTCGGCGCCTGGCCGACGCAGGGGCTGGGGTTGAGGTGGGCGATGTCGGCGGCGGTCAGCACGGCATCGACGCCGGGCATGGCCTTGACGTCGTCGAGGTTCTCGATCCGGAAGCGTGCATGGCCGATCGGGCTGCGCACCAGCTGCGCCCAGGCGCTGCCGTCTGGAACCCTGTCGGCCAGATAGCTGCCCTTTCCGGTGATGAACGCGGAATCTTCCTTGCGTCGCAGCGAGGCGCCAATACCGAATTTCATGGGATATCCTGTCCCGCTCGTGGGAGCCGATGACCCAGAGGCTAGCGCCGGGCCGGGTTCACGGCAACACCGCCGGCGTACTATCGGGCAACCCGAGGCGCGCCGGAACTTTCATAGGTTCACGTTCAGACGTATCGAAACACCAGGACCGCCCAGACGATGGCGATGGCGAGCGGCGCCCACAGCGGCGGCCCCATCAGCCCGAGCCAGGCCAGGAAGATGAAGGCCGAGCCGAGCAGCGAGATGAACAGCCGGTCGCCACGGGTGGTATCGAGGCCGAGAATGCCGTGCCGCGGCGCCCCGCCCGGCGACTTCAGCTCCCACACCGTCATCGTCACCAGGCACAGCGCGATGAAGCCGAAGAACGCCGCCGTCGGCCACGTCCACGCCATCCAGCTCAGGCCCATCGTCGCCTCCCGCTCAAACCCGCCCGAGGGCGAAGCCCTTGGCGATATAGTTGCGCACGAAATAGATGACGAACGCGCCGGGAATGATGGTCAGCGTTCCCGCGGCGGCCAGGAGGCCGAGCTCGTAGCCCGATGTCGAGGCCGTGCGTGTCATCGTCGCCGCGATCGGCTTGGCGTCCACCGCCGTCAGCGTCTTGGCGAGCAGCAGCTCGACCCAGGAGAACATGAAGCAGAAGAACGCGGCCACGCCGATGCCCGCGGCGATCGTCGGAATGAAGATGCGGGTGAAGAAGCGGCCGAACGAATAGCCGTCCACATAGGCGGTCTCGTCGAGCTCCTTGGGTACGCCCGACATGAAGCCTTCGAGGATCCACACCGCCAGCGGAATGTTGAACAGCGTGTGCGCCAGCGCCACCGCCAGGTGGGTGTCGAACAGGCCGACCGCCGAATAGAGCTGGAAGAACGGCAGCGCGAACACCGCCGCCGGCGCCATGCGGTTGGTCAGGAGCCAGAAGAACAGGTGCTTGTCGCCGATGAAGCGATAGCGCGAGAACGCGTAGGCCGCCGGCAGCGCCGCGCCGACCGACAGCACCGTATTGATGGTGACGTAGATCAGCGAGTTGACGTAGCCCATGTACCAGGTCGGGTCGGTCAGGATCTTCTCGTAGTTCTCCAGGGTGAAGTCCGCGGGCCACAGCGTGAACGAGCCGAGGATCTCGTTGGTCGTCTTGAACGACATGTTCACGAGCCAGTAGATCGGCAGCATCAGGAACAGGATGTAGAGGGTCGGGACGAGGAAGCGCATCTGTCTCATTGCCAAACCTCCCTCACTGCTGCGGCTCGTTGCGCATCATCAGGGTGTAGAACACCCAGCTCAGAAGCAGGATGATCAGGAAGTAGATCAGCGACATCGCCGCCGCCGGCCCGAGATCGAACTGGCCGAGCGCGATCTTGACGAGGTCGATCGACAGCAGCGTCGTCGCGTTGCCGGGCCCGCCGCCGGTCAGCACGAACGGCTCGGTGTAGATGTTGAAGGAGTCCATGAAGCGCAGCAGGATCGCGATGGTCAGCACGCGCTTCAGCTTGGGCAGCTGGATATAGCGCAGGATCGCCCAGCCGCGCGCGCCGTCGATCTTGGCGGCCTGATAGTAGGCGTCGGGAATGGAGACCAGGCCGGCGTAGGTGAGCAGCACCACCAGCGACGTCCAGTGCCACACGTCCATCAGGATCAGCGTGAACCAGGCCGAAAGGGGCTGGCGGGTATAGTTGTAGTCGAAGCCCAGGCCATTGAGCATGCGGCCGAGCAGGCCGATGTCGGGCAGCGCGAAGATGTTCCAGATCGCCCCGACCACGTTCCACGGGATCAGCAGCGGCAGCGCCATCAGCACCAGGCAGACCGACACCCACGGCCCCTTGCGCGGCATCGCCAGCGCGATCGCCACGCCCAGCGGCACCTCGATGACCAGGATCAGGAAGGTGAACAGCATCTGCCGGCCCAGCGCGTCGTGGAAGCGCTCGGATGTCAGCACCTGCTCGAACCAGATGATGCCCGACCAGAAGAAGGTGTTGTCGCCGAAGGTCTCCTGCACCGAGTAGTTGACCACCGTCATCAGCGGGATGATGGCGTTGAAGGCGACGAGCGCCACCACCGGCAGCACGAACAGCCAGGCCTTCTGGTTCTCGGTCTTGTTCATCGCTCCAGCCTCATTCCACGATCCAGCCGTCGGCGTAGACCTGCGTGTGCGCGGGGTCGAAACGCAGATGCGCCGCCTCGCCGGGAACCTCGACGCCCTCGCCGATCAGCAGCTTGATCTTCGTGTCGGCGTGCACGGTGTCGACGATGCGGTAGCGGCCGGCGTCGCTGACCTTGGTGATCCGCACCGGGATGCCGCTGTCGGAAAGGCTGACGAATTCCGGGCGGACGCCGAGTTCCAGCCGCCCCGCGCCGCCCGTCCAGGCCCGCGCGTTGTTCGTCTCCACCGCCAGCCCGTCGAGATAGGCCGTTCCGTCCCGGACCTCGCAGGGCAGCACGTTCATGCCGGGCGAGCCGATGAAATGGCCGACGAAGGTGTGGCGCGGCCGCTCGAACAGGTCCTGCGGCGCGCCGATCTGCACCACCTCGCCCTCGTTCATCACCACCACCTGGTCGGCAAACGTCAGCGCCTCGGTCTGGTCGTGGGTGACGTAGATCATCGTCACCCGCACCCGCTGGTGCAGCTCCTTGAGCTTGGAGCGCAGCTGCCACTTCAGATGCGGATCGATCACCGTCAGCGGTTCGTCGAACATGATGACGTTGACGTCGGAGCGCACCAGCCCGCGCCCCAGCGAGATCTTCTGCTTGCCGTCCGCGGTCAGGCCCGCCGCGCGCCGATCGAGCGTGTCGGTCAGGTCGAGCATGCCGGCGATCTCGCGCACGCGGGCATCGACGTCGGCTTCCGCGACGCCGCGGTTGCGCAGCGGAAAGGCCAGATTGTCGTAAACGCTCATGGTGTCGTAGACGACCGGGAACTGGAACACCTGGGCGATGTGGCGCTTGTCCGGCGGCAGCGCGGTCACGTCGGTGCCGTCGAACAGCACCTGGCCCTCGGTCGGCTGCAACAGTCCCGAGATGATGTTGAGCAACGTCGTCTTGCCGCACCCCGACGGCCCGAGCAGAGCGTAGGCACCGCCGTCCTGCCAGTCGACGTCGAGGCGCTTGAGCGCCCAGTCCGCCTCGCTCGCCGGATTGGCGAGGTAGCTGTGGCGCAGCCCCTTCAGCGTGATCTTGGCCATCGCTCCGCTAGCCCCTCATGACGCCACGAGGCGGCCGTCGGCCGCGAACAGCATCGCCCGGGAGACGTCGATGAACAGCGGCGCGCGCGAACCGACCTCGAAGGGATGGATGCCGTGCGATTCCGACACCCAGGTCGCCTCGCCGACGCGGAAATGGATGACGCTCTCCGATCCGCTCAGTTCGGTCACCAGCACCCGGCCCTCGATCGGCACCGGATGATCCCCCCGCTCCGCCGGGGTGACCTGGTGGGGCCTGACGCCCAGCACGTAGTCCCCGTCCGTCAGGTCCGCCTGCGGTCCCGTGGCCTGCCAGGTCGCCGCATCTCCCAGTGTGAACGTGTGTCCCGCCTTGCTCACCGGCGCCACGTTGATCGGCGGGTCGGAGAATACCTTCGCCGTGGTCAGGTCGCGGGGATGGCGATAGAGCGCGGCGGTCGGCCCGAATTCGGTGACACGGCCCTCGAACAGCGTCGCCGTGTGCCCGCCGAACAGGAGCGCCTCGGTCGGCTCGGTCGTCGCGTAGACGACGATCGCCGCGCGGTTCGAAAACAGCCTCGGCAGTTCGTCGCGCAGCTCCTCGCGCAGCTTGAAGTCGAGATTGGCGAGCGGCTCGTCGAGCAGCACCAGGTCGGCGTCCTTGACCAGCGCGCGGGCGAGCGCGGTGCGCTGCTGCTGGCCGCCCGACAGCGCGCCGGGGCGCCGGTCCAGCATCGGCGTCAGCTTCAGAAGCGCCGCCATCTCGCGCACCCGCGCGTCGATGTCGGCCTTGCCGACGCGGGCCACCCGCAGCGGCGAGGCGATGTTCTCGTAGACCGTGAGGTTCGGGTAGTTGATGAACTGCTGATAGACCATCGCCACGTTGCGCTTCTGCACGGGCATGCCGGTCGTATCGACGCCGTTGAACCAGACCGAGCCGCTGGTCGGCCGGTCGAGCCCCGCCATCAGCTGCATCAGGGTCGTCTTGCCTGCCAGCGTCGTGCCGAGCAGGATGTTGAAGCTGCCCGGCTCGAGCGTGAGGTCCGTCGGATGGATGTGAACGTCCGCGCCGACGCGCTTGGTCACGTTCCTGAGTTCAAGTGTCATGGCCGTCGACAGCGTTGCTTGAGGAAGCGCTAGGGCGCAACCCCGTAGGGCGGTGGGGACGGGACGCATGCCGGGATGCGTCCCGGAGATACGTCCCGTCCGGTCGACGGCGTCTGGCCGTCGGGAGGATCGCCGTTCCGGTCCGGCGACCGGCCGATGCGCCGGCCGCTGGCCCGGTTTTATCGGGGCCCTGTTATTGGGCCGCCCAGCGCGCGGTCAGCTCGTCGTACGAGATGGTCTCGCCCTGCGGCTTCTCGTTGTCGAGCTTCGCCGCGGGACCGTCCGGCTTGCCGAGCCAGTCGGACGGGTCCTTGGCCTCGTTCAAGCGCGGTCCGCAGCCGCCATAGGTGTTGTTGGCTTTGTCGGCGGCTTCCATGCGGGCCATGATCTGGTCCATCTCCCCGGCCAGCCGGTCCATCGCCTCCTGCGGCGTGAACGCGCCCGAGTTGACGTCGCCGATCTGCTGCCACCACAGCTGTGCGAGCTTGGGATAATCCGGCACGTTGATGCCCGTCGGCGTCCACGCCACCCGGTCCGGCGAGCGGTAGAACTCGACCAGGCCGCCCAGCTTCGGCGCGCGTTCCGAGAACGACTCGTGGTTGATCGTGGAGTCGCGGATGATGGTCAGGCCGACGTGGCTCTTCTTGGTATCGACCGTCTTGGAGACCACGAACTGGGCATAGAGCCAGGCCGCCTTGCGCCGGTCGACCGGGGTCGACTTGAACAGCGTCCACGAGCCGGTGTCCTGGTAGCCGAGCTTCATGCCCTCCTTCCAGTAGGGCCCGTGCGGCGAGGGCGCCATCCGCCACTGCGGAGTGCCGTCGTCGTCGACGGTGTTGTTGCCCTCGCTCTTGGGCGCGACCATGTTGGCCGTGAACGCGGTGTACCAGAAGATCTGCTGGGCGACGTTGCCCTGGGCCAGCGCCGGCAGCGACTGGTAGAAGTCGTAGTCGGCGGCGCCGGGCGGGGCGTACTTGCGCAGCCATTCGTCCCATTTGCGGATCGCGTAGACCGAGCCGGGCGCGTTGGTGCCGCCGCCGCGCGCGACCGAGGCGCCGGACGGATTGCACGAGCCTTCCTCCATGCGGATGCCCCACTCGTCGATCGGCCGGCCGTTCGGCAGGCCCGGCGAGGTGGAGCCGGCCATCGACAGCCAGGCGTCGGTCATGCGCCAGCCGAGATCCGGCGCGCGCTTGCCGTAGTCCATGTGGCCGTAGACGCGGACGCCGTCGATTTCCTTGATGTCGTTGGTGAAGAACTCGGCGATGTCCTCGTAGGCCGACCAGTTCACCGGCACGCCGAGGTCGTAGCCGTACTTGGCCTTGAACTTCTCCTTGATGTCGGGACGGTCGAACCAGTCCTTGCGGAACCAGTACAGGTTGGCGAACTGCTGGTCGGGCAGCTGCCAGACCTTGCCGTCCGGGCCGGTGGTGAACGAGATGCCGATGAAGTCCTCGATGTCGAGCATCGGGTTGGTGACGTCCTGGGCCTCGCCGTTCATCCAGTCGGACAGGTTCACCGCGCTCTGCAGACGCGAATGCGTGCCGATCAGGTCGGAGTCGTTGATATAGGCGTCATAGAGGTTGCGGTTCGTCTGCATCTGCGTTTGAACCGCCTGGACCACTTCGCCCTCGCCGAGGAGCTGGTGGTTGACCTTGATGCCGGTGATCTCCTCGAAGGCCTTGGTCAGGGTTTCCGATTCATAGGTGTGCGTCGGGATCGTCTCCGACAGCACGTTGATTTCCATGCCCTGGAACGGCTCCGCGGCCTTGATGAACCATTCCATCTCCTTCATCTGCTCCTCCTTGGAGAGCACCGAAGGCTGGAACTCGCTGTCGATCCACTTCTCCGCTTCCGCCATGCCGGCGAAGGCCGGGCCGGACAGCGCGAGAAGGGCCGTGGCTGCTACGGCAGCCATCATTTCGCGTTTCATTGGCTTCCTCCCATGTGGAATGCCAAAAAACTATCAAACGAAAGAAACCGAACGTCAATACGAAAATATCGTTGTTTTATTGGCTGGTTTAGCGAAAAATATTGAGGCGCTAACCGGCAATTTCGCACATGCGAAAATAACCGAAAGGAATGGAAATGCAGCCACTTACGCCGCGTCAGGCCGACATCCTGGGCCGCGCACGGCAGGTCGGGCGCGTCGAGGTCGAGGGGCTTTCGCTTCAGTTCGACGTCACCCCGCAAACCATCCGCAAGGATCTGAACGAGCTGTGCGAGCGCCGGCTCCTGCAGCGGATCCACGGCGGCGCCATCTATCCGTCGGGCGCGTCGAACTACGCTTATGACTCGCGCCGCATGCTGGCCGCCGAGGAGAAACGGCGCATCGGCATACGCGCCGCATCGCTCATTCCCGACAACGTCTCGATCATGCTCAACATCGGCACCACGACGGAGCAGGTCGCCCGCGCACTGCGCCTTCGCGAAGGCATCATGGCGATCACCAACAACATCAACGTCGCCCATATCCTGCGCGAGGCGCCGTCCGGCGAGGTGGTCATCGCCGGCGGCCTGGTGCGCAAGTCCGACGGCGGCATCGTCGGCGAGGCCACCGTCGACTTCATCCGGCAGTTCAAGGTCGACTACGCGGTGATCGGCGCCTCGGCGATCGATCTCGACGGCACCATACTCGACTACGACTACCGCGAGGTGCGGGTCGCCCGCGAGATCGTCCGGCACGCCCGCCAGACCATTCTCGTCGCCGACGCCATGAAGTTCGAGCGCAACGCGCCGGTCAGGATCGCCCATCTCTCCGACATCGACGTGCTGGTAACCGACCAGGCGCCGCCCGAGCCGATCGCCGAGATCTGCCGCGAGGCGCAGGTCCGCATCGAGGTCGCCGGGGTCGACACCGTGGAAGACACCGGCGAGGCGGCCTGAGCACATGGCGGCTTCCGACTTCACCTCCGATCTCGACTACGACGTCTTCGTCATCGGCGGCGGCATCAACGGCGCCGGCGTGGCCCGCGACGCCGCCGGCCGCGGCTTCTCCGTGGGGCTCGCCGAAAAGGACGATCTGGCCAGCGGCACCTCGTCCGGCTCGACCAAGCTGATCCACGGCGGCCTGCGCTATCTCGAGTTCTACGAGTTCCGCCTCGTCCGCGAGGCGCTGGTGGAACGCGAGGTCCTGTGGCTGAACGCCCCGCACATCATCTGGCCGCTGCGCTTCGTGCTGCCGCATCAGGCCGGCCTGCGGCCCGCCTGGATGCTGCGCCTCGGCCTGTACCTCTACGATTACATCGGCGGCCGCAGGTGCCTGCCGCCGGCGCGCACCATCGACCTGCGCACGGATCCGGCCGGCAAGCCGCTCAAGCCCGGCTTCTCGAAGGCCTTCGAATACTCCGACTGCTGGGTGCAGGATGCCCGCCTCGTCGCCCTCAACGCCCGCGACGCGGCCGCGCGCGGCGCCGACATCATGACCCGCACCGAATGCACCGGGCTGCAGCGCGAGGACGGCGGCTGGCGCATCACCCTCAAGGACCGCCGAACCGGCGCGACCCGCCAGGTCACCGCCCGCCTCGTCGTCAACGCCGCCGGCCCCTGGGTCGACGCGGTGCTGACCCGGGTCGCGGGCCTGAACCGGGTGCACAACATCCGCCTCGTCCAGGGCAGCCATATCGTCGTGCCGCGCCTGTTCGACCATGACCGCTGCTACATCTTCCAGAACGCCGACGGCCGGGTGATGTTCGCCATCCCCTACGAGAACGACTTCACGCTGATCGGCACCACCGACCGCGACTTCGACGGCGATCTAGACCACGTGGCGATCGCCGGCGACGAGGTCGCCTATCTGTGCGCGGCCGCCAGCGAGTACTTCGCCAACCCGGTGACGCCCGACCAGGTGGTGTGGACCTATTCCGCCGTCCGCCCGCTCTATGACGACGGCGCCTCGAAGGCCCAGGAGGCGACGCGCGACTACGTATTGAAGATTGATGGCGACGCCGAGACCGGCGCGCTCGTCAACGTCTTCGGCGGCAAGATCACCACCTATCGCCGTCTCGCCGAGGCCGTCATGGCCGATATCGAGGGAATCCTGGGCACGCGCGGGCCCGCCTGGACATCGTCGGCCGCCCTGCCTGGGGGTGATTTCCGGGCGATGACCTTCGACCGGCTGGTCG